>NZ_JBANBK010000082.1:0-38927 GCF_053572325.1 Bradyrhizobium sp. UFLA05-112
GGCTCCTGCTGGTAGGCCCAGTTGATGCTCTTCATATGGAAGGTCTTGATGAAGCCTGCCGGAAGATGGATGTAGGGATGCCAGTCGCTCGGGCCCGCCTCGAGCACGCACACAGTGGTGTTCGGATCCTCGCTCAGGCGGTTGGTGAGCACGCAACCGGCCGAGCCGGCGCCGACGATCACATAGTCGAATCTGTCCATCTTGCCTCGAACCGCCTCAGCGCGGCTTGTCGTTGAGTTGATATGTCAAATGCGACTTCACCGTCGGCCATTCGGCGGCGGTGATGCTGTAGACCACGGTGTCGCGCAGCGTGCCGTTCGGCGCCACCTGGTGACTGCGCAATATCCCGTCCTGCTTGGCCCCTAAGCGCTCGATCGCGCGCCGGCTCTGGTGATTGAAGAAATGCGTGCGGAACTCGACCGCGATGCAGTTGAGCTGCTCGAAGGCATGGGTGAGCAGCAGCAGCTTGCACTGCGTGTTGAGGGGCCCGCGCTGCGCGCTCTTGGCGTACCAGGTCGAGCCGATCTCAACGCGGCGGTTGGCGGCATCGATGTTCATGTAGGTGGTTTGGCCGACGATCTTGCCCTCGGCGTCGAACACCGTGAAGGGCAGCATGGAGCCTGCGGCCTGCAAGCCCAGGCGGCGGTGGATCTCCTTGGCCATATTCTCGGGCGCGGGGATCGCGGTGTACCAGAGCTTCTGGAGCTCGCCGTCCTTCACGGCCTCCGCGAGCGCGTCGCAATGCTGCTGCGACAGCGGCTCGAGCCGCGCATGCTCGCCGCGAAGGGTGACGGGATCAGGCCAAGGCATTCTGTCGTTCCTCATGATAGTCATTCCGGGGCGGCTCGAAGAGCCGAACTGTGGTGCGCACTTGCGCACCTGAGAATCTCGAGATCCCGGGTTCTATGCTCCGCATAGCCCCGGGATGACAATCGCGTTTTACGCGATTGTCACTTATTCAAAAAATTCAACGGCAAACCGCTGCGCGGCCAGTCCATGGCGATCAGCTCACCCTTGCCGGACAGCGTGATATAGGCGGTCTTGAGCTCAGGGCCGCCAAAGGCGATGTTGGTGGTGACGCGGTCGCCGGTCGGGACCTGCTCGACCAGCTTGCCGTCCGGCGCGATCACCGAGATGCAGCCCGAGACGAGGGTCGCGACGCAGACATTGCCGTTGGCCTCGACCGCAAGCGAATCGAACATCTGGTAGCCGCCGAGCCCCGCAATCGGCTTGCCGCGCTCGCCGCGATAGATCACTTCGCGCGGCTTCAGCGTGCCGGGCGCAGAGAGCTCATAAGCCCACAGCCGCGCGGTCGGCGTCTCCGCGATGTAGACGGTGTTTTCGTCTGGCGACAGGCCGATGCCGTTCGCCGGCAGCACACCGTGCACGACCTCGACGATCTCGCTCATCCCGGGCTTGAGATAGTACATTCCGCCGACATCCATATCGCGCGCACGACGCTTTCCGAGGTCGGAGAACCACAGGCCGCCATGCCGGTCGAAGACGAGATCGTTGGGACCGCGCAAATCATGCTCGCCGCATTTGGTCACGACGGTCTCGACCTTGCCCGATTGCAGATCCACACGCTGGATCGAACCGCCCAGATAATCGTCGGGCTGTGCCCCCGGCATGATCATCTTGCCGGCCGGGATCCAGGAGAAGCCGCCATTGTTGCAGATGTAGATCTTGCCGTCGGGACCGAGCGCCGCGCCGTTCGGCCCACCCGGGACTTTCGCGACGATCTCTTTCCGTCCGTCGGGATAAACGCGCGTCAAGCGTTGGCCACGGATCTCCACCAGCACGACCGAGCCGTCCGGCATCACCACCGGCCCTTCCGGAAATTCGAGATCGGTGGCGAGGACGCGAACGTCGGACATTTTGGCCTCCCGGCGGCTTGTTATGGCTTGCGCGGGAGACGTCGGCCCCGCACGCAAGATTTGCACGCGGTTATGGCAAAGTCGCTCCCGCTTGCCAAGCAAGCGGCCGGGTATGCCAGCGTTGCGCGCTAAAGCGCGATAAGATCGGTCATCGCACCTTAGATTGTTGTTTGAGCATGATCTTCTTCGGAAAACCGCTGCGCACTTTGCGCTAGCGGCCCTTCGGGCCCGGATCATGCTACTCCTTCACCGGCACCCAGATCTCGAAGCCGCCATGGCCGGTCTTGGGATCGAACTTTTCGTCATAGCGCTCGAAGTTCGGCGCGTCAGCGGCCTTCAGGCTTGATGCCGGCAGCCACTGATTCCAGATCGTATTGACGGTACGGCGGATCGAGGCGACGTGCTCGGCGTGGGTGAACACCGCATAGCGCTGCTCGGGGATGCGAATGCGACCGAAGCGCCGCGGCAGGTCGGAGAAATCGGAGACCTCCACGCCGGCGATGTAGTCGAAATTGCCGGCATCATCGCCGTTGTAGCAGACGCCATACGCGACGTTTCCGATGCGCGCGGGAATATCCGCAACCTCCTGGTGGAAGCGGTGCCAGAGGCCCGGAATGGCGGCTCCGTTGTCGCAGGAGATGCGCTCGGCGATGCCTGCGACGAGGAACGCTTTTGCGGTTTCGAAACGGGGTGGTGCAAGATTGTCGAGCATGGTGGAATCCATGAGGATCGGCTCCTGAAGCTTGAGGTGTTTGACGCACGTCGCCGCTCTGACCGCTTCGGGCGTCACGCCGAAATGATCGCGGAACGCGCGTGTGAATGCTTCGTGGGATCCGTAGTCCGCATCCAGCGCCAGCAACAAGATGTCCGGCGCACCACGCGCCAGGTCGCGCGCGGCCTCGGTGAGCCGCCGCGCCCGCACGTAGCGCATCACCGGAAGGCCGGTCGCTGCCGCAAACGCGCGCACCATATGGAAGCGCGACACGCCGCCGATCTCGGCGATCTCGTCGAGCGTGAGCGGCTCGGCAAGATGGCTTTCGATGTACCAGAGTGCGCGCTGGGCTGGGTTCATGAACTAGAGGTCCTCATTCGAAGCGTGGCGATGGTGCACGAATGGCAGACGCCACGCTTGATCAGGATTGCTATCGCCCACATGCGGTTTCGTAAGGTGGGCAAAGCGACTTGCCCGCCGTAGCTCGAAGAGCGAAGGCGGAAGCGTGCCCACCACTTTCGTCGCAATCGTGGAAGGATGGTGGGCACGGCGCAGGCGCGCCTTTGCCCACCCTACTTTTCTTTCGCGGGCGTAGCATCTTTCACGGCCTGCGCGTCCTGCTTCTTCTTCAGATCTTCCGCCATCTTCGTCTGCGCGGCCTGAAGATCGCCGAGCGCCTTCTGCAAACCCGCCACCGTCGCTTTCAACGCGTCGATCTGGCGATTGGCGGCGTCGATCTTTTGCTGATGATCGAGGGTGAGCTTGGTTATCGTCTTCTGGAGAAAGTCGACATTGCTTTGCAGGCAGCTCGTCCGCCGCTCCCACGTCTTCTCGACCGTGCAGATCTCGATGCCGGGAACATCCTGCGCGTGGATGTGTTCCGTTGACATCATCACAAGCAGCAAAATCACGACACATAGCGAAACATTCCGGCCCGGCATGCAGGTTCCTCACGAGAACATCGATCACGGCAAATTGCGCAGACGGTACGCAGGCACGCAACGATACCATACTGGCACCGCATTCTCGCGTTGAGCTTGGGCGGTTCCTCGATATGGAGGAATAACGACGGACGCGAAGAGTGGGGCGGATCTGTTCGCGTTCTTTTTGAGGGGAGATTATTTAGAATGGCAACGCGCGAAAGACGTCTGGCCGAATTCAATGGCGAGGGAGAACCACCGTCGGGGATGCCGGTCGAAGTGCTTTGCGAAGATCATAGTGGAACCTACCAGCTGCCCTTCGCCTGCCGCTACGTCGGCGGGCGCTGGCAAAACCACGAAGCGGGCATCGCCGTCGAGGCGACCGTGATCGGTTGGCGCCTGCCGCGAGTGAAACAGACGGGTGCCGTGTAGGAAGCAGGCTGACTGACTGTCTCGAAATGCGACGGAGCCTGGCCGGATTTTAAGGTTCGGAACGCTGACCGAACGAATCGCGTCCGAATCAGCCGCCGGGCTCCGTTGTCGACCTGTTCACCCCTAGATGTCGATGCTGCGCCGCATCGACGTACCAGATCAAGGAAAGCCGCGCGCGGGCAAAGCCCCGCGGCCGGCGGCAAAGGTTAATCGCGCCGCACAAACGGGCAGCCCCCCGAAAGACCGCCTAATATTCGACCTCGAGCTCCTCGATCTCCGCCGGCTCCGCCTTGGCGGCCGCAATCCATTCCTGCATCTCGTCCATGCCCATGATGATGTCGGCATAGGCCTTGAGGCGCGGCTCGAGCTTGACGTCATAGGTTACAAAGCGCGTCACGACGGGCGCGTACATCGCATCCGCCATGGTGCGCTTCTCGCCGAACAGGAACGGACCGCCGGACTTCTCCAGGCAGTCGCGCCAGATCGCCCAGACGCGGTCGATGTCGGCCTGCGCCCGGGACCAGATCTTGAAGCCGGGGAAATGGCCCTTGAGGTTCACGGGCAGCGAGGCGCGCAGTGTGGTGAAGCCGGAATGAATTTCACCGCAGATCGAGCGGCAATGGGCGCGCTGGATGCGGTCGGCCGGCAACAGCCCGGCGTCCGGCATGACCTCGTTGAGATACTCCCCGATCGCCAGCGTGTCCCAGATGGTGGCGCCCTCGTGCCGCAGGCAGGGCACAAGGATCGAGGAGGACAAGAGCAGGATCTCGGCGCGCGCGGATGGGTCGTCCGGCGCTGTGACGATCTCCTCGAAATCGAGCTTTGAGAATTTCGTCAAAAGCCAGCCACGCAGCGACCAGGACGAGTAGTTCTTGCTGCTGATGGTCAGTGTCGCCTTCGCCATATGGCCTTCCCTCGCGCCTGAATTCCTGACGCCGCCATCCCGTTCTGCGCGGTGCCCACAGTTTGTGCTTCCCCGTATTCCACAGCAAGCGACATGCCAGTTTTCAGAGCTAATTGACTCGAATCTGGCGTCGATATTGCATGATGGCTTGGGGTCAGGGTGGGCGTTTCAGTATGATGTCGATGTATTATCAGGCCTTTCAGAACCACATGGATCTGATGGAGCCATGGCGGGCCGGGGCTTCGTCTGCCCTGAAATATCTCAACCTGGTGCCGCAGGGGATGTCGGGTGCCGTGGTCGGCCGCCTGTCGGCCGCGCTGGAGCTGATCTCGCGCTCCACCATCACCTACGACCGCCCGGCCTATAGCATCGACAGCGTGCTGGTGGGAAATCGCGAGGTCGGCATCCGGGAGGAGATCGCCTACGCCACGCCCTTCGGCTCGCTGCTGCATTTCAAAAAGGACGATGGCCCCGAGCAGCCGCGCATGCTGCTGGTGGCGCCGATGTCCGGCCATTTCTCAACTCTCCTGCGCGGCACGGTGAAGACGCTGCTCCAGGACCACGACGTCTACATCACTGACTGGCACAATCCGCGCGACATCCCGCGCAGCGAGGGCCGCTTTGGCCTCGACGACTACACCGAGCACCTCATCGACTTCCTCGCTCAGCTCGGCCCGCGTCCGCACATGGTCGCGATCTGCCAGCCCTCGGTTTCCGCCCTCGCGGCCGCAGCGATCATGTGCGAGGACAATCATCCGTCGCGGCCAGCGACGCTGACGCTGATGGCCGGCCCGATCGACACGCGCGTGCAGCCGACCAAGGTCAACGAGTTCGCCAAGAGCAAGCCGATCACCTGGTTCGAGCGCAATCTGATCAACTACGTGCCGGTGCAGTGCCGCGGCGCGTTTCGCAAAGTCTATCCGGGCTTCGTGCAGCTCACGGCCTTCGTCTCGATGAATCTCGAGCGCCACATCAAGCAGCATCTCGACCTCGCCAATCACATCGCCAAGGGCGAGAGGGAAAAGGCGGCGACCATCAAGACCTTCTACGATGAATATTTCGCGGTGATGGATCTGCCCGCAGAGTTCTACATCGAGACCGTGCGCGACGTCTTCCAGGAGCATCTTTTGCCGCTCGGCAAGATGACGTATCGCGGGCGGGCGGTAAACCCGAAGGCGGTCGGCCGCATGGGCCTGATGACGGTCGAGGGCGAAAAGGACGACATCTGCTCGATCGGCCAGACGCTCGCAGCGCAGGATCTCTGCACCGGCGTGCGCGCCTACCGCCGCGTGCATCACATGCAGGCCGGCGTCGGCCACTACGGTGTGTTCTCGGGCAAGCGCTGGAATAGCGAGATCTATCCGCTGCTGCGCGATTTCGTGCACGTCAACTCCTGAACCGGCTGCGCTCCTTTCCGACCCGGACGGCGTGAAACGCAGTCCGGACGGTGCGTCGACCGTGCTGCCCCCCGGATTACGTAGCGGTGCATCTGCGCTACAATCCCGACGGGAATGTTCCTTTCTGGGGAAAGTCCACCGCTTGGAGTCTGTCGCTCAGTTCGCTCCGCGAGCACGTCAGGAGAACGGCCGGCGTCCGTCCGCTTTTGCGGCGGAAGTCTTGGGTATGAAAGCATGAGACTCAGAGGGCTTCTGACACTCGCGATGGCTGCGCAGGCCGCCGTGACCGCCGCGACCTTGCTTGTGTCCGACGTCGTGACAGGCGGCGCCGCCAATCCGGCGCGGTTCGGCATGGCGCAACTGCTCGCTCTGCTGGCAAGCGGTCTTGTTGTCCCGCTGCTCGCGCTCGGCTGCGCGCGCGTGATCGAGCGATCGCAGATCAAGCGCACCGCGGCGCTGGATGCGGATCAGGCGAAGACACGGCGGGCGCTTGCGGACAGCGCGCGGCAAACGCAGGCCGTGATCCGGACCGCGCTCGACGCCTTCGTGCAGACCGATGAAGACGGTGTCGTCGTCGCCTGGAGCCCTCAGGCCGAGGCGCTGTCCGGATGGACGCGAACCGAGGCGGTCGGCGCCGACGTCGTCGAGCTGGTGGTGCCGGGGCCGCTCCGCGCCGCCTTCCGGCAGCGCATGAAACGGCGCTTGAGCGAATTGTCGGAAACACCGATCGGCATGCGTTTCGAAGCGGTCATGGTCCACAAGGGCGGCGACGAGATCCTGATCGAGGCGTCGAGCACGGGCTTGCGTCTTGGCGACCGCACCATCGTCAATACCTTTGCTAGGAACGTCACCCAAAGGCGCATCGCCGAGGAGCAACTCATCCAGGCCCAGAAGATGGAGGCCGTCGGCCAGCTCACCGGCGGCATCGCGCACGAGTTCAACAACATGCTCACCGTCATCACGGGGACGATCGAGATCCTCGCCGACGCCGTGAAGGACAGCCCGCACCTTTCGACCATCACCAAGCTGATCAGCGAGGCTGCCGACCGTGGCGCGGCGCTGACCTCGAGCCTGCTCTCCTTCGCACGGAAGCAGGCGCTGCAACCAACCGAGATCGACGTCAACGACCTGCTCGAAGAGGCCACGCGACTCTTGCGGGCGACGTTCGACAAGCAGATCGAGATCACCATCAGGCTCGATCGCGAGGTCTGGCCTGCGCTGGTCGACCGCGGACAGCTCAGCTCGGCGCTGCTCAACCTCGCGATCAATGCCCGCGACGCGATGCCTGCGGGCGGCAAACTTATGCTGAGAACGCGCAACGTCGTGCTCGGCGTGCGCGAAGCCGTGGCCGTCGGCGTCGGCTATGCCGGCGACTACGTCGAGATCGAGGTCACTGATACCGGCACCGGCATTCCGCAGTCCATCGTCGACCGGATCTTCGATCCGTTCTTCTCGACCAAGGAGGTCGGCAAGGGAACGGGGCTCGGGCTCAGCATGGTGTTCGGCTTCGCCAAGCAGTCCGGCGGCAGCATCAAGGTCGCTTCCGAGGAAGGCCGCGGCACCACGTTCAAAATCTACCTCCCCAAGGCCGACACGCGCGCGCTGCGCCCGGCGGGCGAGGACGCGCGCAAGGTGCCGGGCGGTCACGAGACCATCCTCTGCGTCGAGGACGACCGCGACGTCCGCAACTACGTCACGGTCCAGCTCGAGAACCTGGGCTACAAAGTCGTTGCTGCCGCCAATGCGGCCGAGGCGCTCGCGATCGCAGCCAAAGGCGCGCAATTCGACCTGCTGTTCACCGATATCGTGATGGCCGGCGGCATGAATGGACAGCAGCTCGCCGAACAGATGGTAGCCTCACGGCCGTCCCTGCGCGTTCTCTTCACCTCAGGCTACGCACACGACTCGCTCTCTGCGCAGGGACGTGCGGGTCAAGGCGCGCCGCTTCTGACAAAACCCTACCGCAAGGCAGAGCTAGCGCGCATGCTGCGCCGCTGCCTCGACACGGCCGTGGATTCCGTTGGCGATCCGATCCCCACGCCCTACTCCGTCGAGGCCGAGCGCGATGGTTTCCTGCGCAAGCAGGCATCCGATGACCGCACGCGGGACTGAGACATGGATCGACAGACCAAGGCCACGCTGTGGATCGCCTTCATCGTGATCGCGTCGTATTTCGTGTGGTTCTATCTCGACTGCGCAATGGATGAGGCCTGCCGTTTCGTCTGCGAAGGCAACGGCCGCCGCGGTTGTCACACGCAGTGGACGTCGGATACGGCTAAACCTTAGCGGAGCGCCGTTCCGGTCATGGCATCACAGCGACGCGCTGCTGCAATCCTGCTCGGCCGACAGCTCGTCGGCATTGGGGTCACCCGGTGCGGTCGCCCAGGCGAGCTCGACCAGCGTCACAATTCTCCGCCCGGTGCCATCGAGCTGGCAGACGATGAGGCCCTGCTCCTCGATATAGGTGAGAAGGCGCTGCGCACGGCGCAGCGAGTGGGAGCCATAGGCGCGTGCGATCGCGGCATCGCCCGGGCATGGCCAGCCCTCCTTGGCCGCGCGGGCGATCATCATGAAGACGCCCTGCATGTCCTCCGGCAGGATCGAGGCACGCAACGAAACGTCCTGCCAGGCGTCGTCCTGTGCGATATCGGTCGCGAGGCCGGCGCGGGCGCGCGTCAGCATGCGGCGAAATTCGCTGAGGTCCGGCGCGGCCGAACCGAGACCTTCGATGCGGCAGCGGACCACAAACTCCTGATAGAGCACGCCGATTGCGCGGAAGCCGGCATCGGGCTCGGCCAGGATGGCGCGCAGGATGCGGTCCAGGCGCTCCCGCCGCTCCGCCAGTTCCTCAGCGCTCGGCTGCTGCTCCACCGGTTCAGAGCGGATCTCCGGCGTCGCCGCTTTTGCCGCCATAAGTTGGCCGAGCAGGTCAGGCGCCGGCCGGCGCTGTGGCCTGGTCGCCTCTGGCGGCGGGGCGGCGAGGATGATGGCGCGGACGTCCTCCAATGTCGCTTCCGGCAGCGGCAGGAGCCGCGGGGTCGCGTTGCGCGGTTTCGTCTCGGTCGCACCGATGCGCAGGCCGAGCGGACGGCGGGAGAGCGCAGGGCCGAGCGCCATGAACTGTCCGCGCTCCAGGTCGCGGAACGCATCGGCCTGTCGCCGCTCCATCCCCAACAGATCGGCGGCACGCGCCATGTCGATGTCGAGGAAGGTACGGCCCATGAGGAAATTGGAGGCTTCGGCCGCGACATTCTTGGCGAGCTTTGCCAGCCGCTGGGTTGCGATCACCCCGGCGAGCCCGCGCTTGCGGCCGCGGCACATCAGGTTGGTCATGGCGCCGAGCGAGAGCTTTCGCGCCTCGTCCGACACCTCACCCGCGACCGCCGGCGCGAAGAGCTGCGCCTCATCCACCACCACAAGCATCGGGTACCAGTGATCGCGCTCGGTCTCGAACAACCCGCCGAGGAAGGCGGCCGCACGGCGCATCTGATTCTCCGCGTCCAGCCCCTCGAGATTGAGCACCGTGGAGACACGATGGATGCGCGCGCGCTCGCCCGCGACCTGGAGGCCCCGCTCGGTGTGATCCTCGGCCTCGATCACGAGGTGGCCGAACTGCTCCGCCAGCGTGACGAAGTCGCCTTCGGGATCGAGAATCGCCTGCTGCACCCAGGGCGCGCTCTGCTCCAGGAGCCGGCGCAGGAGATGCGACTTGCCCGAGCCGGAATTTCCCTGCACGAGAAGGCGAGTCGCCAGCAGTTCCTCAAGGTCCAGAGTCGCCGGGGCGCCTGCCGCCGTGTGCCCCATCTCGATCGCAACGGTCATATCTCGACTCAAGCCCTTCCTTCGCGGACGAGGGGCTTATCAAGCTGTTGGCAAGGCGTCGAGCGGCGCATGGACGATCACGCCGTATTCCACATGGCCTTGCGAGCGCGATCAGCGCAGATGTAACGTCTTCACGGCAGAAGATGCGGAATCCCGGTGCTCGGCAAAACGGAAACCGCGACCGCTCTTACAGGTGTACTGAATGGCAATCGAACGAGACTTGGGCAGGCCGATCCATGAATCCCGCTGGCCCCTGCCGATAAAGCAATCCCGTTCCGGTCGCTATGTGGATTTGGAGCCGTTGCTGGAGGAACATTCAACCGACCTCTGGCCTTTCGCTAGCGCCGCGCCGGAGAGCTTCACTTACCTGCGCTACGGTCCCTTTGCCCATATTGATGAACTTCAACGGAGTCTCACCGATCTCTCCAACCGTCCCGACCAACCGTTCTGGGTTGTCATTCCGAAAGGGCAGAAGCCACAGGGCTGGCTTTCGTTATGTGACGTCTACCACGAGGACGGCAGTATCGAGATTGGCAGTATTTGGTTCGCGCCACCCCTCCAGGGAACGCGGGCCGCACGAGAAGCAATCTTCTTGCTGATGTGCCACGCGATGGATGATCTTGGTTATGAGCGCTTGGTTTGGCGTTGTCAGGCACAGAACAAGTCCTTCAAGGCCGCCAACAATTTTGGATTTACCTATGAGGGAACATGGCGACGAGCGGCGGTTGTAGATGGCTGGCAGCGTGACGTGGCATGGTTCTCCATGCTGAAGGACGAGTGGCCTCAACGCAAAGCAGCGTTGGAGCGATGGCTATCCCATGTAAATTTCGACGAAGCCGGTCGTCAGATCAAAACATTGGAAATGCAGGCCGGTTAGGTCCAGGCCAATCACTGACAAGCAGCCTGAGGAATGGCAGAGCGTCAGCTCAACCGCCGCCTCAGCGTTGCCGAGGGCGTCTCGCCGAATTTTTCTCGGTACGCGCCTGCCGTACGGCTCAAATGCGTGAAGCCGAGATCGAAGGCGGCGTCTGTGATCGAGCAGTCCGGTGCGCCCTGCGAGAGGCGCGCGTGGAGCGCGCCAAGTCGCATGTCGAGCAGCATCTCGGAGATCGACAGGCCGAAATGCCGGCGGAAGCCGAGCTGAAGCGCGCGGATGCCGATGCCGGAGGCGCAGGCGAGCTCCGTGAGGTCGAGCGGCTCGGTCGCCTTGGCCGCGAGGCAATCGCGCGCGAGGCGGAGCGCGCGCGGCAGTCGTTCGGCCTGCCCTGAGAAGGTGCGGATCGCATCGGACAGGCCGTGTTGCAGGCCATTGAGGAGCATATCGAGCAGCGTCTCGCGCCAATCGGCGATGGCGATCGCGGACAGGCGGCCGGCTGGCCCCAGGCGCTCGGCCAGCGTCATCAGTTCGTCGAGCCGGGCCCCGAGGCTACGCGCTGCCTCGGCATTGAGATCAATCGCCGGATCGAACTCCACCGTGCCGATAGCACGCCCCGACAGCGCGGCGGCACGCTGCTCGACCAAACGGCGGTCGAGCAACAGGATGAGTTGGGCGCAATTCTCCCACACCATCCGGGTCGGCATCGTCGGCGACAGCAGCGAGCCGGCCGATGCAGGCGAGGTTTCGAGATCGCATGCACCGGCGCGGATCCGCGACGATCCGTGAAGCGGAATCTGCACCAGGAAGAAGCGCTCGAGGCAGCCGGGATCGATCGTGACCGAGCCGCCATAGGCGACGTAGTTGATCGAAAAGCCGTCAAATGCCGCGCAATTGTGTCGGGCGTAGAAGCCGGGCGCCGTTCCCTGAAGCGGCTGCAATTGATGCGGACAGAAGATGCGTCCGATCTGGTCGGCCGCCTCATCGACCTCAGTGGTCGCAACGCGGGCGAAAGCCGTGAGCCTTTCAGCTCCGGACCGGAACGCGCCCATTCCCAGCTCGGCTGCGGACATCGTCGACCACGCTTGGCGTCACGAATTATTTTAAGCCTATAATAGTTCCGCCGTCCCGAAAAGAGCCGGGTCGAAAAAACGTCGTGCTGCACGGCAGCAGATTCGTTTAGCGGATAGACACCTCCTCGCCCCGGGCGGATGCTTCTCCCGCCGGTCTTTTGATGGAGGGAGCCATGACTGCACTCGAAAAAGGCATTACTGCAAGCGGCACGGGTTTTGGCGGCAAGAGCTGGAACATCTTGGGGCAGCTCTATTTCCCCAAGGCGATCTGCGACTCCACGTTCGCGTTCGAGACCAACAGCGAGCCCGGCCAGTTCGTGCCGGTGCACATCCACCCGACCCAGGACGAGTTCATCCTGGTGCAGGAAGGCGTGCTCGACCTCAAGCTCGACGGCCAATGGACGAAAGCGAAAGCCGGCGATCTCGTGCGCATGCCGCGCGGCATCCCGCACGGCTATTTCAACAAGTCCGACAAGCCGGCGCGCGCGATGTTCTGGGTCTCGCCAATGCAGAAGCTCGAAGCGCTGTTCAACATGCTGCACAACCTCACCGATCCCGCCGAGGTCGTGCGCATCTCGGCGCAGCACGAGGTGGACTTCCTGCCGCCCGAGGCCAACGACTAGGCGGCACGCCTCCTCGTCCAATTCACGTCCGTCGCAAGTTCTGCGGCCGCGCTTTGCGGCCGAACGGGACCTGCTGCGTCCAACACGTCACCCTTTGCGAGCAAACCCATGGTCAGCCCCAAGCATGTCTGCGTGATCGGCGCCGGCGTCTCCGGCCTCGCCGCCGCAAAAGCCTTCTCCACCCGCGGTCACAAGGTCACAATCGTCGAGCGCAGCGCCGATCTCGGCGGCGTCTGGGAGCCGGCACGCTCCTATCCGGAGGTGCAGACGCAGAGTCCGAAGGATCTCTATCGCTACACCGACCGCGCCATGCCGGAGGCCTATCCGGAATGGCCGACGGGACAGCAGGTGCACGCCTATCTCAACGACTATGCGAAAAGCTATGGCCTTGAGCGCATGCTGCGCCTCAACACCAAGGTCGAAAACATGCAGCGGCGCGCCGACGGCAAGCCCGGCTGGACGCTGGCACTGTCGGACAAGGCCGGCGCGACGACGAAGGAGGATTTCGATTTCGTTGCGGTCTGCACCGGTCAGTTCAACGAGCCGCGCGAGCTGAGCTGTCCCGGTGAAGAGACTTTCAAGGCGCAGGGCGGGCAGATCCTGCATTCCTCCAAATACAACGACCCTTCGATCGCCAAAGGCCGTCGCGTCGTCGTGCTCGGCGGGTCGAAATCGGCGACCGACATCGCGGTGAACGCGGTAAGAGCCGGCGCGCGCGAGGTCACGATCGTGTTTCGCGAGCCGGTATGGCGCATCCCCTATTTCATCGGCGGGCTCGTCAACTTCAAGCGCATCCTCTACATCCGCGCCCAGGAGCAGATGTTTCCCGGCTGGGGCGCGAGCGCGCTGGCACGCTTCGCGCATCGCGTCACGGCGCCTTTGGTCTGGGCGAACTGGCGCGGGCTGGAGAGCGTGCTCAAGGCGCAGCTCAAGCTGAAGCAATGCAGGATGGTACCGAAGGAGCGGATCGAGGACGGCGTCAACTGCTCGGTGCCGATCGCAACGCCGGGCTTTTACCCGATGGTCGCCGACGGCCGCATCAAAGCCGTGTTCGGCACGTTCGATCACTACGAGGACAGCAGCATCGTGATGAACGGCGGCGAGCGCGTCGAGGCCGACGTCGCCGTACTCGCGATCGGCTACAAGCTCGGCGTGCCGTTCCTTCCCTTGGCCTATCAGTCAAAACTGGTCGACGCCGACGGCCAGTACCGGCTCTATCGCCTGATCGCTAATCCCGATCTGCCGGACATGGGCTTTGTCGGCTTCAACTCGTCGTTCTGCACCGTGCTCTGCGCGGACCTCGCCGCCAACTGGCTGGTGCGCTACGCCGACGGTCAGCTCGCGAACCAGCCGACGGCGCAACAGATGCGCGACAACATCGAGATGATGCTGCACTTCAAGCGCGTCGAGCGCCCGGCGGCCGGCGTCTATGGCGGCCTCTGTGTCGCGCCCTACCACTATCGGCATTTCGACGAGCTGATCGCCGATATCGGCGCGAAGGAGCAGAAGCGAGGGGGCCTCGCGGAGCGCTTCCTGCCGCCGGATGCGGATGCCTATGCGCGGTATCTCGCCTCGGCGCCGGATTACCGCGCGGCGGCGGCGTGAGCGACATCGGATTTTGGCAGCACCGTCTCCAGATCCGAATAGATGACATCCGCCGTACGCTGATAGTGCTGCTGGAGCAGCGCGACAGCCCCATCCGTTTTCCGGTCGAGCACAGCTTGAAGGATCTGTGCGTGCTCGGCGCCGACTTTGCGGACCGGATAGGCCTTTGCGATCGACATCATGCGGTAGCGGTAGAGCCGATCGGCGAGCTGCTCGCAGAAGCCGAGCAGCGGGCGTGAGCCGCACAGCCCGATGAGCGTCGCGTGGAAGGCGCGATGCGCCTTCTCCCAATCCGGATTGTCCTCGAACCTTTCGGGATCAAGCGAGCGCGGCGTGCGATCGAGCCGGTGATGCGTAACCAGCAGTGATTCCTCCCAGGCCTGGGTCGCGTTCTGCATGGACTCGCGAAGTGCGAGGCCCTCGACCCAGCAGCGCGTCTTGGTCAGCTCCTGAAGCTCATCCTTGCTGACCGGCTTCACATAGAAGCCGCGCTGCTCCATGCCGACGACGAACTCTTCCGTGGTCAGGCGGTTGAGCGCCTCGCGGAGCGGGGTCTGCCCGACATTGTAGTGCTCCATCAGGAAGCGCGACTGGAGCTTGCGTCCGGGCGGGAGACGCGTGGTCAGGATGTCGGCCTTGAGGCGGGCATAGATGCTCGTCGCCAGCGTCGCCGGCTCCGTCTTCTGGTTCGACAGGTCAGAGCTCATGAAAGTCCCACTGATTCATCGACATTTTTTGTACAGCAGCTGACCTGAAGCCAATAATTTATAAATTTCAGCTTTACGATCTATTTTGTATATATTATCGCTTCACTAACAACAACAGGTCCAGTGGCGCTCCCGCGGCTGCGTCGGGTGCGCCCTCCGCCTAGACGAGGAAGCCCGATGTCCGATTTTCCGGTGGTCGCCTTGCGCAGCGTCGAGATCACGACGCCGCGGCCAAGCACCTCCGCCGATTTCTACCAGAGGGTCTGGGGGCTCGATTTCGTCGCGGAAGCTGGCGGCACGATCTATCTCGCAGCGACCGGTGCAGACTTCCACGTGCTCGAACTCACTCAAGGTGAGCAGGCAGCGCTCCGCAAGATCAGCTTTCGCGTGCGCTCGCGTGAGGACCTCGATCGCCTGTTCGCCCGCGCAGGCGAGGCCAAATGCGAGATCATCACGCCGCCGGGCCCATCGCGGGCGCCATCGGGCGGCGAGCATTTCGTGATCCGCGAGCCCCAGGGCTGCTGCATCGAGTTCGTCCATGGCGATCGCACAAAGACGGCGCGCATCATCGCCAACCGGCCCGAGCGGCTCGCGCATGTCAACATCAACAGCGCCGATATCGAAGGGCTCTCGACCTTCTATCAGGCAGTTCTCGGCTTTCGCCTGACGGATCGCTCGAAGCTGATGGCGTTCCTGTGCTGCAACAGCGATCACCACGCCGTCGTCCTTGCAGAAGCACAGGTCAATGGTCTCAACCACGTCGCCTTCCTCATGCCCGACCTGGAGTCGGTGATGCGCGGCTCCGGCCGCATGATCGATCACGGCTTTCCGATCGGCTGGGGCGTCGGGCGGCACGGGCCCGGCGATAACGTGTTCGCTTATTTCGTCGATCCGACCGGAATCGTCATTGAATACACCGCCGAAGTCTTGCAGGTCGACGACAGCTACCGTGCCAAGGGGCCGACCGAGTGGGTCTGGCCGCCCGGGCGCACGGATCAATGGGGCATCGCGCCGCCCAAGAGCGAGGCCTGCAAGAGGGCGCAGCTCTCCGTGCTGTTCGACACGGGTCGGCGCGCATGACGATGTCTTCAGCCACCACCGACTACGACGTGCTCGTCGTCGGCTTCGGACCGACCGGCGCGGTTGCGACCGGCCTGCTCGGCCGCCTCGGCCATCGCACGCTTGTCATCGACCGCCTCACCGGCATCTACGACAAGCCGCGCGCGATCGCGCTCGACCACGAGATTTTTCGTCACTTCGACAATATGGGCGTTGCGGACGCAATCGCGCCTTACGTCGAGCCCTTCACCGCGTCCGAGCACTTTGGCGCCGACGGCCAGTTGATCCGCCGCATCGACATGGTCGCAAAGCCCTACCCGCTCGGGTACACGCCGAGCATGGTGTTCAGCCAGCCGCCGGTCGAGGCTGAGCTGCGCCGTCACGCTTTGAGCTTCCCTTGCGTGCGAGCCGAGCTTGGCGTCGAGCTGGTCGATCTCATGCAGCGGCCCGGCCGCGTCGAAGCAAAGCTGAAAGACGCCGATGGACAGTCGCAAATGGTGACCGCGCGCTATGTCCTCGGCTGCGATGGCGCATCGAGCACAGTGCGGCAGATCGCCGATATCGCGCTCGAAGACCTGATCTTCGACGAACCGTGGCTCGTCGTCGACGTGCGTGTTGATCAAGACGCTCTCGCAAAGCTGCCGCAAAAATCCGCGCAGTTCTGCAATCCGGCGCGGCCCGTGAGCTTCCTGATTGGCCCGAAGAACCATCGCCGCTGGGAGATCATGCTGCTGCCGGACGAGGACCCGCGGCAGATGGAGCAGCCGAAGAACGTCTGGTCGCTGCTCTCGCCCTGGCTTGCACCTGAAGACGGCGAGCTGTGGCGCGCTGCGTCCTATCGCTTCCACGCGCTCGTCGCAGCCAACTGGCGCAACGGCCGCATCCTCATCGCGGGCGATGCCGCGCATCAGCAGCCGCCCTTCATCGGGCAGGGCATGTGCCAGGGCCTGCGCGACGCGACCAACGTCGTCTGGAAGCTCGATCGCGTGCTGAGGAGCACGTCGCCCGACGCACTGCTCGACAGCTACACAGCGGAGCGCAAGCAGCACGTCATCGAGCTGACCGGGAAGATCAAGGCGATCGGCCAGTCGATCTGCGAGCGCGATCCCGCCGCCGCGCGCCGTCGCGACGCGCAAATTTTGGCCGATGGCGGCGGCAAGCCGCTCGCGCTGACGCGACAGGAGATCATCCCGCCACTGCGCGCAGGCTTTCTGTCGGAGCAGGACGGCGCGGCGCGCGGCAGCCTGTTTCCGCAGCCGAGGATCGCGAGCGAGGGCGCTTCCCGCCTGCTCGACAAGGTCACCGGTTTCGGCTTGCGCGTGTTCATCGACGGCCGCAGCAGCGACGCGTCATTGCTCGCCTCACTCTGCGCGGCATATCTCGATCTGCCCGCAACGGCCATCGCGCCGGCCGGCGCCGGCAAACCGGATACGTTGGAAGAGATCGACGGCGTGCTCGCCGGCTGGTTCGACCGTCACGGCATCGTCGCCGCGATCGTGCGGCCCGACCATTACGTGTTCGGCACCGCGCGTAGCGCCTCCGAGCTCGACCACCTCTTGCAAGACATCAGCGCACGCCTGCACGGCAAGCACAATCCGGACTTGAGAATGGAGAAGACAGCATGAAACTCGCAACCATTGCGATAGACGGACGGACGACCTGGGGCGTCGTCGAGGGTGACAACTTTTTCGATGTCGGGGCGGTGCTCGCGTCACGTTATGCCGATCTCCGGGCGGCCCTCGCAGGTGCCCTCGCCGGCGTTGCGGATGCCAAGTCGAAAGCGGCTGCCAGCCCGCTTGCGAAGCTCATCTGGCTGCCGGTCGTACCCAATCCAGACAAGATCCTTTGTGTCGGCCTGAACTACGAGACGCATCGGAAGGAAACCGGCCGCGCCGAGGTCGAGCACCCCACGATCTTCTCGCGCTACGCCAACAGCCAGACCGGGCATCTCAAGCCGATCATCCGGCCGCGCGTCTCGACCGACCTCGACTTCGAGGGCGAGCTTGCGGTCATCATCGGCAAGGCCGGGCGCTATATCTCCCGCAGTGAAGCGATGGGCCATGTCGCCGGCTATGCCTGCTACAACGACGGCAGCGTCCGCGATTTCCAGCGCCACACCCATCAGTTCACGCCGGGCAAGAATTTTCCGGAAACCGGCGCGTTCGGCCCGTGGATGATGACGCCGGACGAGCTCGGCGAACTTGCCGAGTTGAAGCTTACCACCCGCCTCAACGGGCAGGTCGTGCAGGAGGCGCAGATCAAGCACATGATCTTCGATATTCCGCGCCAGATCGAATACTGCTCGACCTTCACGCGGCTCGAGCCCGGCGATGTCATCGTCAGCGGCACGCCGGGCGGCGTCGGCGCCAAGCGCACTCCGCCGCTGTGGATGAAGCCCGGCGACGTCGTCGAGGTCGAAGTCGAGCGGCTCGCCGTGCTGCGCAATCCGATCGTCGACGAGGCACGGTGAGCAATCCGCGCGCCAGAAGCGGCCTGCAACTGCGGCGAAGCCCAGGCGGCTTCGCCCGCGCGCCAGCGCACTTCTGACGTCAAAACACACAACAAGACAAAACAGGGGGAACATCATGAGTAACAGCGCAGATGTCATGGTCGGAGGAACGGGCCGGACCGACACGGCACCGGTCACGCCCGCGTATCGCAAGCTCGTCGTGGCGTCCTCGCTCGGATCGGTGATCGAGCACTACGACTTCTTCATCTACGCCTTCACCGCCCCCGTGGTGTTCGACCGCTTCTTCTTCCCGAAGATGGATTCGACCGCGAGCATGCTGGCGGTCTACGCGACATTCGCGGTCGGCTTCGTCGCGCGCCCGCTCGGCGGCATGGTGTTCGGTCATTACGGCGACCGGCTCGGCCGCAAGGCGATGCTGACGATTACCTTCGTGCTGATGGGCGTCGCGAGCTTCTTGATTGGCTGCCTGCCGAGCTATGACGCGATCGGGCTCTTGGCACCGATCGCGCTCGTCGTCTTGCGCTTCGTGCAGGGCTTCGCCTTCGGCGGCGAATACATGAACGCGGTCTCGCTGACGCTGGAGAATGCGCCCTCGGCACGGCGCGGCTTCTTCGCCTCCTTTGTCAACGCCTCCGGCCCGATCGGCGTGATCCTGGCGTCCGGCTTCATCGCACTGCTCGGCTTCGTCTCGACCCCGCAGGATTTTGCGCAATGGGTCTGGCGCGTGCCCTTCGTGCTGAGCCTCGTGCTGGTCGTGCTCGGCACTTACATCCGCCTCCAGGTCGACGAGTCCACGCTGTTTAGGGCGGTCGAGGCATCGGCCGCGCGGCCGAAGGCGCCGCTGCTCGACGTGGTGCGGTCGTGGAAGAAGTCCGTCATGTTCGGCTGTCTCGCCAACATGGTGCACAGCACGTTCCAGTACATGAGCACGGTGTTCGTGCTCGGCTATGCCGTGAAGACGCTCGGCATGGCGCAGTCCAACGTCACGTTCGGCACCATGGTCGCCAACGTGCTGGAGATGTGCATGGTGCCGCTGATCGCGAGCTTTTCGGACCGGTTCGGCCGGCGCCCGTTCATGGCGGTTGGCATCCTGCTCGCCGCGGCGTGGTACCCGATCTACTTCCAGCTCGTCGCGACCAAGGATCCGACGCTGCTCATCATGGGCCTCGTCGTCTCCATCGGCATCATCCACGCGCTGATGTTCGCACCTGAAGCAGCCTTCACGGCAGAACTGTTTCCGACCGAGGTCCGCGTCAGCGGTTCCTCGCTCGGCAAGCAGCTCGGCATCATCCTCGGCGGCGGCATCGCGCCGCTGGTCGGCACCGCACTGATGGGAGGAGCGGGCGGCAGCTTCACGCCCGTCATTCTCTATTTCGAAGCGATCGCGGCCTGCGCCTTCATCGGCATCCTCCTGGCGCCGGAGAGTTCAAAACACGCCCTGTAGGCTTGGCTACAGCTTTACTTGGCGGCCGGGAAAGCCCGACCGCCGTCCGCAATTTTGGATTGTCCCGGCCTACGGCTGATGCGAGATTGGAAGCATCGAACGGGATAATCTGAATTGTGACCATGATGGGTTTCACGGCGCTTGATCTCGGGCTCCGCGGCGCGGCAAGCGGCGTGTTTCTCCTGATGGTGCTCGTGCTGCTGCGGCTTCGGCCCGTCAACAAGCACATAGTGCTTGGCATCGCGATGTCGGCCGGAGGCGCGGCCTTCGCGATCGCGACCGCACCGTTCATCCCGAAATCCTCGCTCTGGTGGACCCTGTCGATCCTGTCCGGGCAACCCGTCGTAATCTGGCTGTGGGCCCGGATCACGTTCGAGGACGATTTCGTCCCCCTGCCCTGGCATGCTGCAATGTGGCTTGTCATGGTCGGGTTCAGCTTCGCGGTCAGCCTCGCCTGGACGAGCTATCCGGCGATCGCGCACCGCGGCGCCGATGTGCTGGCCGTGGTCGTCGTCCTGCTGATGCTGTCCGCCGCCGTTCACATGGTGAGGACCTGGCGTGCCGACCTGGTTGCCCAGCGGCGCCGGTTGCGCACCGTGGCACTGGTCATCAACCTCGTCTTCGTCGTCCTCATCGCCGCATCAGGCCTGCCGCCTCCGCCCGTCACCGGCGCCGGCATATCCGGCAGTCTTGCCACAGCGGCCGGCTTGTTCATGCTGGCGATGCTCGGAGGTTTCGGTCTGTTCAGTGCCCAGATCACCGCGACTCCGCGTGATGCGACCGCGGCAATCGCCTCGTCCAATGCTGACAGCGAGGCCGCGGCCACCCCGAACGGGGGTGATCGCGCATCGATCGCCCCGGCGCTGCTGCGCCGTCTCGACAGCCTGATGACCGTCGAGCGGGTCTACCGGCAGGAAGGGCTCTCGATCGGCCGGCTGGCGGCGATGCTCGATCTGCCCGAATACCGACTCCGGGAAGCGATCAACGAGGGGCTGGGCCATCGCAACTTCAACGCCTTCCTCAACAGCTACCGGATCGAGGAGGCCAAGGCGGCGCTGTCGGAGGCAAGCCAGCGCGACGTCCCGGTCCTCACCATCGCCATGGACGCCGGCTTCCAGTCGATAGGTCCTTTCAATCGCGCCTTCAAGGTCGCAACCGGCATGACGCCCACCGAATTCCGGCGCGACGCCCTGGCGCGCGCGCAGCCGCCGGAGGTCGAAAGCGAGACGAATCGCAAAATCGGCCAATCGTCCCAAGGATTCGGCTAGCCGAATTGTGGATCGGGCGAGAGCGGATCCTCGCCGTCCGGCAGGCTCACTGACGTCGTCCCTCCTATCCCCGAGGCCTTCATGTCCAGCCCGACCACTTCCGCTGCGGAACGTCTCCACGCCCTCGATGCCGTCAGGGGCTTTGCGCTCCTGCTCGGCATCGTCCTGCACGCAACGCTCTCGTTCGTCCCGGCGCCGACACGGTTCTGGGTGATCCAGGACACCCAGCCCAGCACGACATTGGCGCTGCTGTTCTTCGTCATCCACGTGTTCCGGATGACGACTTTCTTCGTCATGGCGGGCTTTTTCGCCCATATGAGCTTCCATCGCCGCGGGCCGCGCGACTTCATTGCCGATCGGCTGCACCGGATAGGACTTCCGCTCCTCGTCGGCTGGCCGATTATTTTCGCAGCGATGGCAGCCGTCACGATCTGGGCCAGCGCCTTCCCGCATGGTGGACCGGTGTCGGGCAGTCCCTGGCCTCCGGCGCTGCCCAAATTTCCCCTCGCCCATTTCTGGTTTCTCTACGTGCTGCTGGAACTCTATGCCGCCACGCTGCTGCTACGCGGCGGCATTGTCCGGCTGGACCGGACCGGCCGGTTTCGCGCCGGCGTCGACCGGCTGATCGCCCACCTCATGGGAAGCCGGTTGGCGCCTCTGCTTCTCGCCCTGCCGATCGGCGTCGCTCTCAGCCTCGATCCGAAATGGATCGGCTGGTTCGGCGTCCGCACGCCGGATCAGTCTTTCCTGACCAACGCGCAGGCGTTGATCAGCTACGGCGTCGCGTTCGGCTTCGGCTGGCTCCTGCATCGCCAGATCGATCTGCTCGGCACCTTGAGGACGCGCTGGCTCTCCAATCTCGTCGCCGCCGTCATTCTGATTGCTATCAGCTTCGTCCTGACGCTTGTGCTGTCTTCTCCGGCTGCGCGGGCCTTGCCGGTCAGCGTCGGAACGATCAGGCTCGCCAGCGCCATCTGTTACGCGCCTGCGATCTGGACGACGACTTTTGCTATCATCGGGCTTGCGCTGCGGTTTCTGTCCGGCTTCAGCCCGGCCCGACGCTATCTCGCCGATGCCTCCTATTGGCTCTATCTCATCCACATGCCGATCGTCATGGCGCTCCAGGTCGTGGTCTCCCAGCTCGATTGGGCATGGCCGTTCAAATTCGCAGCCATTCTCGTGGTCGCCATTCCCGTGATGCTGGCGAGCTACCAATGGATGGTGCGTTACACCTTCATCGGCACGGTGCTGAACGGCCGCCGCTTGCGGCGCGAGCAACCGCACGCCATCGCCGTCGCAGGTCCCGTCGCGCCGTGAGGCCCCGAGCTCAGCGCTCCGGCTGATAGCCGTCCGTCAGCGTCTTCAGGAAGGCGATGATGTCAGCTTCGTCCTGCGCCGTCATCGCCGGCGTGTCGCCGAGGTGGCGGTCGAACGGCGGATCGCTGACGTCGACATTGGCGTGATATTTCGCCGGCAGGTCGTCGTATTTCAGCACGATCCCGTCGGCTCCGCGCGGAAACACTTTTTCCGGATTGGTGTCGCGGAAATTGTAGAAGTCCATCACCTCTTCGAGCGTGCGGAAGACGCCGTTGTGGAAGAAGGCGCGGCGTATTGCCGTGTTGCGCAAAGTCGGCGTCAGGAACATGCCGCAATATTGCGTCTGCTCGGCGATGTCGGTGCGATACGGGCCGCAGACCCCGAGATCGAAATGATCGGGATCGCGGTTGCGCGCGAGCGCGGCATTGCGCGGCGCGCCGAGCGCTTCGTATTGATGGTCCGTGAAAAGCGGCGGCAGGCCATCGCGGGTCGGCGCGGAGGTGTGGCAGCCGGCACAATTGGCCTTCTCGGGATCGTTGAACAATTTGAGGCCGCGCAGCTCACTTTCGGAAAGCCGCGCCTTGCCCTCCAGCCAGTAGTCGTACTTGCTCGTATAGGGATGGAAGCTCGGCTCTTCCACCTGATAGCGTGCAACGGCAAACATCGCCTCCGCGACCAGCAGCCGCTGGTTTTCGAGCACGCCGGCGCCGAACAGCTCGGTGAAACGCGGGACGTAAGCCGCGTGGCGCAACTTGTCCGCCACCACCTCGATGCTACCGCCGTCCATCTCGTTGGGATCGAGCAGCGGACCGAGCGCCTGCTCCTGGAGCGTGTCGGCGCGGCCGTCCCAGAACAGACCTCCTTGCGGCACGATGTTGGCAGCGGATCCGGCGCCCCCGGCGACTTTCGTCGCGCGCGCGGCCTGCTGGCCGAGCGCGGCCATCTGCGCGAGATCAATCACGTTGTCGTCGTCGCCCTTGTCGGGGCCGATGCTGAAATTCGGTTGTCGCTCGAGATAAGTCAGCGAGGGAACGGCGCGCGCACCTTGCTGCGACACCGTCCGGCCGCCGAGCATCACCGGCCCGTCGTTCGGCGGACCGTAGGCGTGGTCCGGGCTGTGGCACGATGCGCAGGACAGCGCGCCGGACGAGGAGAGCGAGGCGTCGTAGAAGATCTCGCGCCCAAGCTGCGCCATCGCAGAGAGCGGCGCGACGGGCGGACGCATGAAGCGAACCGGATTCGGATTCATGCCCGGACGCTCTTGCGTCTCCGCCGCAACGACGGCGCCGGCCATGCAAAGCAGGCCGGCGCCGAGGAGCCACACGATGCGGCTGTTCATATGACGTCCAATAATCCTAGTGGTGATGGTGCTCGTCCGGGGGGCTGACCACGACCGTGCCAGAGGTCGGGTCGAGGAACAGCGCGTCGATCCTGAGATCGTGGCCATGGTCCTGATGGAAATCGAACAGATCCATGATCGAACCGGCCGTTGCATCGAACGAGCCGCCGCCGAGGCGCTTGCCGTGCAGCCAGTTGTCTTCGATGAAGCGCACCACCGAAGCCTGTGAGATGGCGGTGTGGCTGACGAAGTTGGTCTTGGCGTAGGGCGAGATCACGACGAAGGGCACGCGGGTGGCGGGACCGCAACGGCCGTTGACGGGCTTGCCGCTGACACCGTTCTGTTGCGGCTGCTTGGCGGTGCCGAGGCCGCACTGGCCGGAACCGTTAAGCTGATCGGCGGTCGTGTCGTAGGAGGCGCTCGTAGGCGTGGCGTAAGCGTGGTCATACCAGCCGTCCGAGTCGTCATAGGTGATGATGACAGCCGTCTCGCGCCACTCGGGCTGCTTCTGGAGGAAGTTGATCAGCTCGACCGTTCCCTGCTGCTCGTCGAGGGGATCGGAATAGCCAGCATGGCCATCCTGATAGGCAGGCAGTTTGACGTAGGAGACCGCTGGGAGATTGCCTGCCTTCACCGCCGCGTAAAAATCCTCGAGGTCGTAGCCGTGATTGGCGGGATCGAGGGTCTTGCCGTCCTTCTCGTAGGTGTGGCCGATCGCATGGACCGAGCTCGGCCGCGCATGGGTCGAATTCGCGGTCGACTTGTAGAACTGAAACCAGGCGTGATGCGGAACATAGTCCGCCTTGGCGGCGCCGACGACGGTCGAAAACGAGCTGCGTGCGCAGCCGGTGGTGCCGTTCGAGTTGGTCACGGAAAGATCGAAGCCGCCCATGAACGAACCCCAGCTGATGCCGGCATCGTTGAGCAGATCACCAATGTTCTTGCCGGTCATCGTGACCTGCGTCGTGTAGCCCGGCGTGCTGCAAGGATCATAGGCGGGACCGGGGTCGCCGATCACCGTGAGGCCACCCTGGCCGTCTGCGATGATTTGCGTGGGATTATTGCCGAGCACCGCCACTGCGCCATTGGTCTGGCCCGAAATCACGTTCAACGCGCCCACCGTCGACGGACCATAGGTGTCGGTGTAGGCATTGTCGTTCATCGCGAAGTGCTGCGCGTAATTCCAGAACGCGGTGACGGTGTTGCCGTCGAAATAGCCCATCACCTGGCCGGTGGTGCCGAAAGCACCGACGCCGCCGGCTGTGCCGCGACCGGTATATTTCGGGAACAGATCAGCCTTGCCGTTGTCATAGGCCTGCTGCTCCGGCGTGTAGGCATGGTTCTGCGACTGAGTGTTGGCCTGCGTGCGGTCAAGACGGAAAGGATTCGTCGCGCCGGCGCCGTTGGCCGCGTTGTTGTTCGGATTGCTTGTCAGCAAGTTGGCGTTGGCGAGGTTGTTCACCTTCGGCGTATGCGGCTTGGCAACGAAAGGAATCGAGCCCGACGGGTTGGTCGCATTCGGATACGTTGCGAAATAATTGTCGAACGAGCGGTTCTCGTTGAAGATGACCACGAGATGCTTGATCGGCGTCTCGGTGTGGTGGTGGCGTTGATCGCGATCGAAGTCGTCCTGACCGAACACCGGTGCGCCGCACACGAGCGCCATCGCGACCGCGAGAATCGCGGTCGTGCCGAGAAGTTTGTTTTTCATCTTATTGCCCCAAGATCAAAAATTATGACATCGACGCGCGGCAAACTAACCGCCGTGAATGACAGGTCTGTGTCGGTTTGACGCAGACCGCATCACGCGGCCTTCGCGAGGCTGCGTTTTTTTTGGGCGGCGTGTTTGGCCGAGATCCTCAGCGCGCTCGTTTCGACGAAGGGACGCCCTATTCCGTCCGGATCGGCGCGTCCTTCAGGCCGTTGGCGTCATAGGCTCTGCGCAAGGTGCCATTGACGAGCGCATCGGTCATGAACTTGGTGACGAACGCCAGCGCCTGCGAATGGCCGAGTGGCACGGCGACCGCAGTGACCGTCTTCTTGAAGGTCTCGTCCAGCACGCGCGTGCCGGGAATCTTTTGCGCCATCTTGTTGAGCTGGTCGCGCGACAGCGCGAAGGCGTCGATCTCACCGTTCTTCAGGAGTTCGAAGATTTCGTCATAGGTCTGATAGCCCGTCACCTTCGCAGCCTTTAGATGCGCGACGGCGCCGCGCATCGTGGTCGTGGCGTTGACGGCGGCAACCTTGATGCCGGGCTGGTCGAGCGTCGCAAAATTGGTCACGCCCGATCCCGGCTTGACGATGTATGTGGCGTCGGCGACCTCGTAGATCGGCCCGAACGCCATCTTGGTCTCACGTTCGGGATCCTTCGGCAGGAACGTGACATCCCAGCTCCCCCTCGCGGCCGTGTCGGTGATCTGTCCGGAATTGTTGTGCACCACATATTCGACTGACACGCCGAGCTCGCCCGCCATCGCCTTGCCGAGGTCGACGGGCACGCCGGCGAAGCCTGCTTCAGTCCTGGTCGACCAGAACGCGCCGCCGGCCGGGCTGATCGCGATGGCGACGCGCAATTTGCCGCTCGGCGCAATTTCAGCCCTGAGATCCTCCGCCATCGCCGGCACCGCCATCATCGCCGCGAGCGCGAGACCGGCGCAGGCCGGCCAGATCGAGATTGGCATGTCATGTGTCTCCCCGTCCGCTCGTCCGTCATCCGTACCCCGTCGAAATTGTGATCGATCGTGCGCCCGGTGAAAAGCGGATTTGCCGTAATCACAGACAAAACTGTCACATGCCGCGCCGCTCTTCGCAGTGCAAGACCATCGCGCCGCCATGGCTATGGTGTTCCACGGCCCCCCGTTTGTTGCTATCAAATCGCGAGGCGGCCTGCCGCAGGCATACAACAGACGGGGAACACCGCAATGACGCGCGCGAATCTCGCTTGTCCCGCACGGCACGATCAACAGCCTGGACAGATCGGGCGGCTCCTCGCCGCAATGACCGTCGTCGTCGCACTTGCGGGGTGCGATCAGAAGAACGTCTACGCGCCGCCGCCGCCGCCCAAGGTGGATGTCGCAGTGCCCGTGCAGCGCGCAGTGACGCGCTATGTCGAGGCCACCGGCAACACTGCGCCGATCAAGAGCGTAGATCTCGTGGCCCGCGTGCAGGGCTTTTTGCAAACGATCGACTATCAGGACGGCACCTTCGTGAAACAGGGCACCCAGCTCTTCACGATCGAGCCGGAAACCTACAAGCTGAAGGTCGAACAGGCGCAGGCCGCCGAGGTCGGCGCGCAGGCCACGCTCAAGCAGGCCGAAGCCGACTTCAAGCGGCAGACCGAGCTCGTGCAGCGCCAGGCGGTCTCACAATCGACCCTCGACACGTCGACATCCACCCGTGACAACGCCCAAGCCAGTCTCCAGCAGGCCCAGGTCAACACGAGGCTCGCCGAGGTCAATTACGGCTACACAAAGGTCTCGGCGCCTTTCGACGGCATCGTCAGCGCGCACCTGGTCTCGATCGGCGAGCTCGTCGGCGTCTCCTCCCCGACGCAGCTCGCGACCATTGTCGCGCTGGACCCGATCTGGGTGAACTTCACGGTCAATGAGCAGGACGTCCTACGCATCCGCGCCGAAGCAGCCCGCCGCGGAATGACCGTCGCCGACCTCAAGCAGTTGCCGGTCGAGGTCGGCCTGCAAACCGAGACCGGCTATCCGCATGAGGGCCACCTCGATTATGTCTCGCCCACCCTCAACTCGTCGACCGGCACGCTCGCGGTGCGCGGCCTCATTCCCAATGACAAGCGGGTTTTGCTGCCCGGCTATTTCGTCCGCGTCCGCGTGCCCTTCGACCAGGACAAGAATGCGCTTCTTGTCCCCGACACAGCCCTTGGCAGCGACCAGGGCGGCCGCTATCTGCTGGTGGTCAACAACGAGAACACGGTCGAGCAGCGCAAGGTGCAAATTGGTCAGGTCGACAACGGCCTGCGCGTGATCGAGAACGGCCTGAAGCCGGACGACCGTGTCGTGATCGCAGGCTTGTTGCGGGTGATCCCGGGCCAGAAGATCGATCCGCAGCTGACGAAGATCGAGCAGCCACAGGCGTCTGCCAAGTAGGAGCTGCCGGCCATGATCTCAAAATTCTTCATCGAGCGGCCGGTCCTCTCGAACGTCATCGCGCTTCTGATGATCCTGATCGGCGGCGTCGCTCTGTTCAACCTCGCAATCGCGCAATATCCGGACGTGGTACCGCCCACGGTGCAGGTCACCACGCGCTATCCCGGCGCCAGCGCGAAAACCGTGATCGACACGGTCGCGCTGCCGATCGAGCAGCAGGTCAACGGTGTCGAGGACATGCTCTATATGCAGTCCTACAGCGGCTCCGACGGCACCTACACGTTGACCGTGACCTTCAAGATCGGCACCGACCTCAACTTCGCGCAAGTGCTGGTGCAGAACCGCGTCTCCAGCGCTTTGTCGCAACTCCCGCAATCGGTGCAGAACCAGGGCGTGACCGTGCAGAAACGGTCGACCTCGATCCTGCTGTTCGTAACGCTGACCTCGCCGGACTCCAGGTTCGACAGCCTTTATTTGAGCAACTACGCCACCATCAACATCCGCGACGAGCTCTCGCGCCTGCCCGGCGTTGGCAACGTCACGGTATTCGGCGCCGGCCAGTATTCGATGCGGGTGTGGCTGGATCCCAACAAGCTGCTGGCCCGCGATCTGGTGCCGCAGGACGTCATCAACGCGATCCAGCAGCAGAGCCAACAGGTGTCGGCCGGCCAGGTCGGCGCGCCGCCGACGCCGCCGGGTCAGGCGTTCCAGTACACTCTCAACGTCAACGGACGCCTCGACGACACCACGCAGTTCGAGAACATCATCGTCAAGACCGGCACCAGCGGCGACGTCACGCGCGTGCGCGACGTCGGCTGGGTCGAGCTGGGCGCGCAGACCTACAGCCAGATATTCTCGCTCAACAAGCAGCCCGCCACCGGCATCGGCGTGTTCCAGTCGCCCGGCGCCAATGCGCTGCAGGTCGAGCAGGCCGTCGAAAAGAAGATGGCGGAACTCGCCAAGCGATTTCCGGAAGGCATCAAATACGACACGCCGTTCGACACCACCAAATTCGTGCAGGCCTCGGTGCATGAGGTCTACATGACCCTGATCGAGGCGGGTCTCCTGGTCCTGGTCGTGATCCTGGTGTTCCTGCAGGATTGGCGCGCGATGCTGGTGCCGGCGACGACGGTGCCGGTGACCATCATTGGCGCGTTCGCCGCCATGGCCGCGCTCGGCTTCACCATCAACATGTCGACGCTGTTTGCGATCGTGCTCGCGATCGGCATCGTGGTCGACGACGCCATCGTCGTTGTGGAAGGCGCCGCCCACAACATCGAGCAGGGCATGAACGGTCACGACGCCGCGATCCGGGCGATGGACCAGCTGTTCGCGCCGATCGTCGGAATTACTCTTGTGCTGATCTCGGTGTTCCTGCCGGCCTCGTTCCTCGCAGGACTCACGGGTCGCATCTATTCGCAATTCGCGCTGGTGATCGCCGCGACCGCGCTGCTCAGCGCCATCAACGCGGCGACGCTGAAGCCGACGCAGTGCGCGCTGTGGCTGCGGCCGACCGTGCCGCCGGAGCAGCGCAACTTCTTCTACCGCGGCTTCAACGCCGTCTATAACCGCGTCGAGCGGGGTTATACGCGGCTGATCGGCGCCCTCGTCAGGAACGCCACGGTCTCGGTCGCGATTGCATTGGTCCTGATCGCGATCGGCGGCTACGGCCTCTCACGGGTGCCGACCGGCTTCCTGCCGATCGAGGACCAGGGCTATCTGATCGCCGCCGTGCAGCTACCCGACGGCGCTTCTCTCGAGCGAACCCAGAAGGTGCTCGACAAGGCCAGCGAGCTTATCAAGGACACGCCGGGCGTCCAGCAGGTCATCACCATTGCCGGCATTTCCGCGCTCGACAACAGCGCGAGCCTCGCGAATGCCGGCGTCGCCTACATCATCCTGAAGGACTGGGATGCGCGGGGCAAAGGCGAGGATCTGCGTTCGCTGGTGTACGGCCTGAACGACAGGGTCGCGACCATCATGGAGGCACGCACGCTGGTGCTGCCGCCGCCGCCGATTCAGGGCATCGGCAACGCCGCCGGCTTCTCGATGCAGGTCGAGCTGCGCGACGGCAACAGCGATTTCGCAAAGCTCCAGGCGATCACGAGCGCGATGGTCTCTAACGCCCAGAGCCAGAGTGCGCTCCAGCGCGTCTCGTCCTCGTTCCGCTCGTCGGTGCCGCAATTCAACGTCGAGATCGACCGCATCAAGACCCAGACGCTGCATGTGACGACGGACCAGGTATTCTCGGCGCTGTCGACCTATCTCGGCTCATCCTACGTCAACCAGTTCAACAAGTTCGGCCGCGTGTTCCAGGTCTATACCCAGGCCGATCCGGCGTTCCGCGTCACCGAGCGCGACATCGCCAACATGCAGGTTCGCAACTCGAACGGCGACATGATCCCGATCGGCACCGTCGCCACGATCACGCCGGCCACGGGTCCGTCGCTGATCAGCCTCTACAATCTCTATCCCTCCTCGACCATCGTCGGCCTGCCGGCGCAGGGGTACTCGTCCGGCGAATCCCTGCAATTGATGGAGGAGATCGCGGACAAGACGCTGCCGCCCGGCACCGGCTTCGAATGGACCGCGATGTCCTATCAGGAGAAGGCCGTCTCCAACCAGATCTACTGGGTGTTCGGCCTCGCCATGCTGCTGGTCTATCTCGTGCTCGCAGGCCAGTACGAAAGCTGGTACGCACCGATCTCGGTGATCCTCGCGGTGCCGCTGTCGCTGATCGGGCCGATGCTGGTGCTCAATGGCCTCAACATCGACAACAACCTCTATTGCCAGATCGGCCTGATCCTCCTCATCGCGCTGTCGGCCAAGAACGCCATCCTGATCGTCGAGGTCGGGCTGGAGTTGCACGTCCGCGACGGCAAACCGTTGCTGGAGTCCGCGATCGAAGCGGCACGCGCCCGCTTCCGGCCGATCCTGATGACGTCGTTCGCCTTCATCCTCGGCGTCGTGCCGCTGGTGCTCGCAACCGGCGCCGGCGCCAGCGCCCGCAAGTCGATCGGCATCACCGTGTTCTCAGGGATGCTCGCCTCGACCTGCCTCGCCGTGTTGTTCGTGCCTGCCTTCTTCGTGGTGGTGCAGCGTTTCGAGAACTGGCGTGCGTCGAAGAAGACAGCGCCGGTGGCGAAGCCGGCCGTCGAGGCGAAATCCTAGGCGCTCCCCTCTCTCCGACGAGGGAGGAGCAAAAATGTCGAAAACAACCCCATGCAAAGTAGCTGACGACGCCGGCACGAAAATTTCGTATTTTACGAAATAACTTGACGCGTCGGGCAAATCAGGTGCATACAGTCATGATCGCAACGCCTGCGTTAGGACGGATACCGGGCGGCCGAGCTGATCCTGTGCCCTGGTACGTGCCCTCAGACTTGGTGCAGTTGGCTGATGTCTGCTAACGAGCGGGCGTGCGAACAAGGCTATCGACGATGCCAGAGCCCTCATCTACGAGCTGTTGACCGCTCATCCAGATATCGCTGCCCGAGATCTTCTTACGCATCATGGCAAGCCAGACCTCGCTAACGCCGCGGATGCCGATGTCGTTACGGAAGAACTCGTCGGTGGCATGCGTCTCGATCGACTTGACCATTTCCGAGAAGAAAGCATTCTCGACGCTGCCGAACTCCCGTTGCTTCATGCTTTCCCTGGCACTGCTCTGTAAGCTGGCCTGGTGAAACATGAAGTAGGCTTCGGGATCGGCCATCCGGCTGGCGCCAGCGAGAAAAATCGGAACGCACATCGAGGCACAGACGCCGGCTTTCTGGACGAGCGTATCGATCGCACGATCGCGGGCGCGGATCGCGGCGACGACTTTGCGTCCATGCTCGATCGAGCCGCCCGGCGAGTTGAGGACGAGCACGAGCCGGCGTCGATCGGCCTTGTAACGATCAAGGGCCGCAGCGACACGCTCGCTCATCGGCTCCTGCACCGGCCCGCTCCAGCCGAGCAGGACGCGGTCCGTCTCCTCGCTGATGGACAGGGTCTGTCGAGACGCCACGTCGCCGGAGCCGGAAGGCAATTGGAAATAGCCCCAAAACAGCAAAATGCCGCAGATGGCGCCAAGAACTTTGAGCAATGACACGGCCTACGCACTCGATCTGCAAAGGGAGTGGATGAATCCGGGATGTTCTTCAGAAACCTTACGGATACAATGAACGGTGCTTTCGAAATGATCGGCGAGGTGACGCTCGCGGTCAGACGTCGGTCATCATGACCTGACCGCTTTCCCGAGAAGCGAGAGCGCGACGAAGGCCATCAGAGCCAATATGCCCGCCGAGACAACAAACGACAGCGTACGGTTCCAGAGCTTTGCTTCCGCGGCGTAGAAGATCGAGACCGCCGTGCGGTCGGTCGTTGAGCGCACCGGCACGAGCGCCTCCCCGCCACCGCCTGAGAAGAGCATGTAGAAACCAACATCGATCGGCGCTTGATCAGGCTTGGCGACAGATTTGATCTTGGCCGTGCAGAAGGTGATCACGAAGTTTGTTCGCTTGCACTTACCCTCCATAGCCTGCAAGTCATACGCTGGCTGCCAGGTTCCGGCCAGGCGATGGTCGCGCACGATGTCCGGACCATAGCTGACAAACAGCCCGTAAAGCCCCCCGCAACAAGCGAGAAACAGGATGAGCCAGCGAAGCGGGCCGCCTGTCGCCTGAGCCGCGTCGGTGCCGGCCGAGCTTCGTGCAGCAGCCATGTCGACGTTAAGAGCTTGTGCACCGGCACCAACTCCGGATTGACGCTTGCCGAACGACATTGTGGTTACTCCTGACACTGAAGTCGCCTGCTACCTAAGGATGAACCCCATAAGACTTCGCTAAGAAGTATCGACGAATTATCAGGATGCAGACATCGTTAACGCTGGCGGCCGTGCCCCTGTCGACGCGACGGAACGGAGATTTTCGTATTTTCCGACACAATTTGACGCGTCGCGGCAAATCAGGTGCATGATGTCATTGTCGCAACACGTGGGGACGACCTAGCCAGCCCTGTTGGGCCTCTGGCTCTCATGACCTGCAGACGGCTCTCGGACGAATGTGGTGACGTCAGGTGTTGTCCATGGCGGACGAGAGAGAGGATGTGGCCATGTCGACGCGATTGAGCCCAAGCCGTCGTTCCGTTGCGACCCAATTCCCCATCGCTCATTTGATGTGACGGTTCGCGAGACCCTAGGCGATCGGCATACCAACGCCACACACAAATGTCATTGCTTGCTGGCGGCCGATGCCGACATCGTGGAGGCTTGAAGGCTCTGCTGCCAATACGACTCGATCTGCTGGATCAACGCGGCCGGCAGGGGAACGTAGTTGAGCATTTCGGCCTGGGACTTGCCGCTTTCCAGAGACCAGCGAACGAAGTCGATGGTGGTTGTCGACCTCTCCGGCGATTTTGGCTGCTTGTGCATCAACACGAATGTCGTGGCCGTGATGGGGTATGCATCTTCCCCGGGAGCATTGGTGAGAACGAGATAGAAATCTTTCGCCGTCGTCCAGGCTGCGCTCGAGGCTGCTGCCTGGAATGATTTGGCGTTGGGGCTGACGAAGTTGCCGGCGCTGTTCTGGACCACGCCGAAGGAAATCCTGTCGAGCCGCTGCAGCGCGTAGGAATATTCAAGGTAGCCGATCGAGCCGGGGACCAGACTGACGAGCGAGGCGACGCCATCATTGCCTTTTCCGCCCAGCCCGAGCGGCCACTCGACCGAGGTACCCTCGCCTACGCTTGCCTTCCATTGCGCGCTGATCTTCGAGAGATAGTTCGACCAGTTGAACGTCGTCCCGGATCCATCGATGCGATGGACGACGGTGATCGGCTTGGCCGGCAGCTTCAGATCGGGGTTGACCGCCTGAATGGCTGGATCATCCCATGATCTCAGCCTGCCGAGGTAGATGTCCGCCAGCATCTGGCCCGTGAAGCGAATCTGGCCCGGCTTCACGCCCTCGATATTGACAACCGGGACGACGCCCCCGATCACGATCGGAAATTGCATCATGTCGAGCTTCTGCAACTCTTTCGGGTCAAGCGGCATATCGGTCGCGCCGAAATCGACGGCTTCCTTCTTGATCAAGCCGACGCCAATGCTCGAGCCCACCGCCTGATAACTGACGGTATTGCCGGTCGTTGCCTTGTAGGCGTCGATCCATTTCGCCATCACGGGCGAAACGAAAGTGGAGCCCGCACCCCTGGTCTCGGCGGCCAGGCTCTGGGTCGCAACGACAAGGGCGATGAAGATGATCGGTAGCCTGAGATGCGCCATCATGGACTCAACCCTATCAAGTCGAGCAGAGCAGCAGGTGTGGCCTATGTCACAAAAATGTAACAAAAACGAAATGTCGGCGCCAGCCAATTTCGCACTTCGCTTTGGCTCCCAAAGTATCCCGCTTGTGAGTGGCCAAGCGTGGACCAAGGCGGGTAACCGCGACCTGCAAGGCGCAGAGATGAAGTGCTAGGCTTTCTCCGCGGGAGTCCGGCGTGCCTCGCCGCTCGACACCAGGAGCACCGAAACCTTCGACTGCCTGAGCACCGCATCAGCGACGCCTCCAAAGGAGAGATGATCGGCCTGGATGCGGTCGACGCCCATGACCACGAGATCGACATCGGTGGTGTCGATCTCACGGAGGATCGCCGCCTCCGGCGCGCGGTTCACGCGCAACGTCGTCGTGATGTCGACGTCGTAACGAGCGGCGAGATCGCTTGTGTCCTTGAGGATGCCCTCCTCCTTGGTCAGTCCGCGGGACGTACCACGCTGCGCGCCCTTGTCCCGGGTCGTCGCCACATAGACGACGCGGAGCGAGCCTGATCCCGCCTGCGCCAGCGCGACCGCAACTTCCGCGCCGCGCTTGGAGACGCCGCTGCCGGAGACCGGAACGAGAATGTTGAATGCGTCGGGCATCGGTTGCTTCAAGTGCTTGCCTTTGGCCGCCACGATCGCAAGCGGCCCTTCGAACTCCGCTGCGACATCCTCGACCTTCCTGTCGAAACGATCCTTGGTCGCGGTAACCTTGTCGACGCCCACGACCAGGAGGTCAAATCCCTTCCGCGCTTCGTCGGCGATCGCTTCGCCCAGCTCCGCCCGCCGGGTTCGCGTGATGACGTCGACGTGGCCGCCCTCTCCGCCGCCAATGCCGGCGACAGCTTCGGCGGCTCTCTTCACCACGGCTTCGTGACTCTCCCCTTCGCTGACTCCCTTTTCTTGTTCCTTCGCTCGTCGGCCAATTTGCAGCACCGTGATCGGCAGGCCACGCATGCCGGCGACCAGGCCCGCGATGTGGGCGGCAAAGGTAGCGTTGACGCTTTCGTCGACGGCCAGCAGGGGCCGCTCGAGATTGGCGACAAAACCGCGCTTCTCGAACTCCTCGCGCTCGAGCCGCTCCTTCTCCTCCCTGCTCATCGGCAGCTTCGACAGTGCCACGCGCAGCATCGGCGGCATTGCCATTGTCGTCACGATCGCCATCGTCACGATCATCGTGAACAAGTTCTGGCTGAGCACGCCGATGGAAAGGCCGATGGTCGCGATGATGACCTCGGTCGAGCCGCGCGCGTTCATCCCGCTCGCGAGCGCCAGCGATTCCCGGTAGCTCAGACCGCCTATGGTCCCGCCGACGAAGGCGCCGCCGAACTTGCCGACACTCGCGATCAGGACGAGCAGGCCGGTGAGCATCAGGAGATGGGGATCGCGGAGCACCGTGAGATCTGCGCTGAGCCCGGCGAGACCGAAGAACACCGGCATGAAAAAGCTCGAGATCAATCCGCGCAGGCGCTCGTCGATCTGCCGGGTCAGGATCGGAGACTCCCCAACCAGGATGCCGGCGACGAAGGCGCCGAGCACGGTGTGCACGCCGATGAGATGCGTGATCAGCGCCATGGTACCCATCAGCAGCAGGATCACGGTAATGACCGGCGCGGTGCTGACGAGGGTATCGTTGGCCCAGCGGATAAGGTGGAACACCAGCCGCCGGCCGACGGTGAAGCTGACGGCGAGGAAGGCCAGCGTACCGATCACGGCCTTGGCGACGGAAGCGACATCGAGCGTGCCTTGCGATGCGAGGCTGAAGATGACGGCGATGATGATCCAGCCGATCGTGTCGTCGATGACTGCGGTCGCGACGATGATCTGGCCGACATTGCGGCGCATGAAATTCATCTCGCGCACGACCACAGCCACGATCTTCACCGACGAGATCGACAGCGCCGTACCCATGAAGAGCGAGGCCACCAGCCGCGCTTGCGGATTGGGCAGGAGCGCATCGGGCAGGAATTCTCCGAGCGCGAAGCCGCAGGCGAAGGGAACGATGATGCCGGCAATCGAGATCGCGATGGCTGCCTTGCCAATCTTCCTGACCAGCTTGAGGTCGGTCTCCATGCCGGTCAGCAGCAACAAAAGCAGGATGCCGAACTGGGCGATGCCATCGATCATCGCCTTCTGCTCGGGCGTCTTCGGAAACACCGCCTGCTGCGCCTCGGGCCAGATCCAGCCGAACAGTGACGGCCCGAGCAGGATGCCGGCAAGCAATTCGCCGATCACCGAAGGCTGCCCGACGCGCTGCATGATCTCGCCGAGGCCGCGGCCCACGGCGATCAGGACCACGATCTGCGCCACCAGGAGAAATTCAGACGGACCTGTGGATTTGCCGCCCTCGGCGCCGGCCGCAATGGTCGTGAGGACAAGCGCCGCGGGAACGAAGCCGACCGGTCGGAGCAGGCTCCACTGCATGCAGATATCGTTTCCCCTTCGGTTGATCCAGCGCGGTGCCGGCGACTAGGGGTAGAACCCGCGGGAGGCGGAGCGAGTTCCCGCCTCCGGTGGACATGATCCGTCACGCCGGCTGCGGCGTCCTGATCTCGCGCGGCAGGATGATCGCAGCCGCGATGGCGAGCAGGCAGAGCGCGGCGAAGGCCCGCAGCATGGTGACGAAGCCGCCCTGCTCGTAAAGCCAGGCGACCAGGCCGACAGAGGCGCCGGCCGCGGTGAAGCCGACGAAATAGCGCACCGCATAGGCGCGCGAGCGCCATTCCTCGGTGGTGTATTTGCCGACCATGGCGTCGTTGACCGTGACCTGCCCGAACGCGCCCATGACGATGCCGATCGAGACCACGATCAGCGGCAGGTTGGACAGGCTCGCCGCCAGATACAGGAACGGCGCCAGCATGAAGGACAGCGGCAGCGCCACCGTCTTCAGCGAATAATGATCGAGCAGCCGGCCGATCGTGTACTGCGTCATCGCGCCGAACACGTAGACACAGGCGGCGATCACCCCCAACAGCGCCGGGCTCCTGGTGAGATCCGCGAGCCGTTCGGCGAACAGCTTTGGCAGCGCCACCGTCACAGCATTGAAGGTCGTCGAGATCGCGATCACGACGATCAGCAGTGCAAGGACCACGCGCCACATGTCCTGCTTTGCAACGCGCGCCTGCGCCGCCGCCTGCTTGCTGCCCTTGCGATCCTCATGCACGACTGTCATGGCGAAGGCGATGCCGATCAGCATCGTGACGACGCCTGGAACGATGAAGGCAAAACGCCAGCCGAGATATTGCCCGATCACGCCAGTGACCAAGGCGGACGATGCAACGCCGAGATTGCCCCAGACGCCGTTCAGCCCCATCTCGCGGCCGAGCCTGTCGGCATAGGACACGATCATCGCGGTGCCGACGGGATGGTAGATCGAGGCGAAGATGCCGATCGCGAGCAGCGCCGCGCCAAGCTCGACCTGCGTCTGCACGAAGCCGACCGAGATCATCGAGACGCCGATGCCGATGAAGAAGATCACCATCATGTGGCGGCGGCTCCAACGGTCGCCCAGCCAACCAGTCAGCAGCGATCCCGCGCCGAAGGCGATGAAACCCGGTGTCGCGTAAGGCAGCAGCTCCGAATAGGCCATGCCGAGCGCCGGCCCCATGATGATCACGGCGGCGGCGAAGATCAGCATCGCATAGTGATCGATGAAATGGGCGGCGTTGACGAAACCGATCACCCGGCCGGGGTTGTTCATGACGTGCGAATCCTCTCCTGTCCCGAAATGGGTTATATGTCGGAGTCATGACGGGATGCTGCCAATGACTGTCGTCGAAACGCCAATCAAGGAAGTGCACGGAAATCACCGCTCGACCGCCGGCGTGCACCTCGTCGCGCGCGACTACCCCAAGGGCCTGCGGCTCGACCCGCACATGCACCGCGAGGCGCAGCTCGTCTATGCCGCGAAAGGCACGATGCAGGTAACCACGCCCAAGGGCCGCTGGCTGGTGCCGCCGGACCGCGCGGTCTGGGTGCCGGCCCATCTCGAACACGCCATCGACGTGCTCGCCGACATCGAGATGCGCACCCTCTATTTCGACCTGCCCTGGCTGAAACGCGAGCAGCGCGCCAAGGGGCTCGGCAAGGAGTTCGTGGTGCGGGTGTCGCCGCTCCTGCACCAGGCGATCCTGGCGCTCTTTGATTCTCGCAATGCGCCCGAGCGCACGGAGCTGCTGGTTCGCCTGGTGATGCTGGAACTGCACCAGGCCGAGGATTCCGCGACCTTCGTGCCGCTGCCGCGGGAGCCCCGCTGCCGACGCGCCGCCCTGATCGTGCTGGATGATCCGACCGGGAGCTACGAGATCGAGACGCTCGCGCACGAGGTCGGAACCTCCGCGCGCACGTTGTCCCGGCTGTTCTCCTCCGAGACGCAGCTCAGCTTCAAGAGCTGGTGCCAGCGCGCCCGCATCGCGGCCGCGATCGAAAGACTGTCGACCGATGCTGAAGTCTCGGTCAAGCAGCTCGCCTCGCAGCTCGGCTATGCCAGCGTGCCTGCCTTCTCGGCAGCCTTCCGCCAGGTGACGGGACGCACGCCGACGGAATTTGCGCGGAAGGAATAACCTCACCCTCGCAGTCATTGCCCGCGATAGCTTTCGCGGGCAATCCAGATGCTATGGGGTAAGCGGCGACTGGGGTAAGCGGCGGTGAGGGTGTGGACACCCCTCGAACGCC
>NZ_JBANBK010000083.1:0-38910 GCF_053572325.1 Bradyrhizobium sp. UFLA05-112
TCGCTGGTCAACGCAATTGGGCATCGCGCCGCCGAGTCCAAGGCCCGTCAGGAAGCGGTAGACAAGGAGCTCGTTCAGCGTGCTCGCGCGCGCCGTGACGAGCGCGAAGATGCCGAACAGCAGCACAGAGAGCAGGATCACGGATTTCCGACCGAAGCGATCGGCAGCCGGGCTCAGGACGAAAGCACCGACCGTGAGGCCAGCGAGGCCCGCGCCGAAGATCGGACCGAAGCCGGCCATCGCGATCCCCCATTGCTCGGCGATCACCGGCGCGACATAGGCGATCGCCTGCGTGTCGAAACCGTCGAGCAGCGCGATCCACGCGCAAAGAACGAGGACCAGAAGCTGGAGGCGTCCGAACCGCGCCTCTTCGATGACCTCGGTAACGTCTACAATATTCGCAGCGGACATCACGAACTCCAGTGCGCCTGTGTTTCTAAGCTGGTGACAATTCAATAAGCTTTTAGAGAGGACGGAGCTGGCTGCTCGTTCAGGCTACCAACGGAGCGCTGCGCAGCTTCTGTCGATCGATCTTGCCCGTTCCCGTCTTCGGCAAATCGGACCAGTATTCGATCAGGCGTGGATATTTGTAGGGAAGCAGTTTCGACTTGACGTGATCCTGCAGCTCACGCGTCAACGACTCGCTCGCCACATGACCGTCCCGAAGAATCACGAATGCTTTCGTGGTCATGCGGCGATCGGGCAGCTCGAGGCCAAGGACCGCGCATTCGCGGACCGCAGGATGTTCCGACAGGCAGAGCTCGATCTCGACCGGGTAGATCCACTGGCCACTCACCTTGATGAGATCGTCGACGCGACCGACGAAGGTGAAGTAGCCGTCCGCGTCCTCGACGAGCCTGTCGCCGGTCCAGATCCACCCCTCCTCGCGCATGGTCTGTTCGGTCTTGTCGGGCCTGTTCCAGTAGCACGGCGCGTTGGAGTGGCCGCGGACCCACATCACGCCTTCTTCGCCTTGCGCGACTGGCTCCCCTTCGGGCGTGGTCAGCCGGATCTCGTATCCCGGAACGCGCTTGCCGGCTGTCCCGGTCTTCCTCTGTTCGCGCGTGTTCGACAGATAGATGTGCAGAACCTCGGTCGATCCGAGTCCTTCGACGATCTCGAGCCCGAAGCGTCGCCGCCAGTCGCTGAAGATATCCTGCGACAGCACTTCAGCGGCCGACAGGCAGAGGCGCACGCTCGACAGGTCGGCAGACCCGATGCGAGGATGATTCAGCAACGCGTTGTAGAGCGTCGGCAGGCCGAAGAAGAGGGTCGGCTTGAACCGCTCGATCAGGTCCAGAACGGCAGCTGGCTCGGGCCGCCCGGCGAGCAGGACAGTGCTGGCGCCGACCGAGAACGGGAACGTGATCGAATTGCCGAAGCCGTAGGCGAAGAAGATCTTCGGCACGGAGAAGCAGATGTCGTTCTCCTCGATTCCCAGAATGTGGCGGCCGAAACTATCCGCCGTGTAGGCCATGTCGTGCTGGAGGTGCACGATGCCCTTCGGCCGGCCGGTGCTGCCCGAGCTGTACATCCAGAACGCCATGTCGTCGCGGCGCGTGGGTGCAGCTTCCAGCTTCGCAGGAAACTGGGCGAACCATTGGTCGCCATTCAGGACCTTGATCGAGGACGGTTCGCATGCGGCATCGCCGTTCACGATGACCAGCGCGCGCAGCGACGTCCCCGCGATCGTCTCCGGGTCGAACAAGGCCGCATATTCGGCGTCGACGACGGCAGCCGGCGCGGCCGAGTCCTGAAGATAGAAGCCGATGAGGTCCTTCGGCGACAGCGTGTTGATCAGCATCGGAACGAAGCCCGCACGGATCGCGCCAAAGAACACCGCAGGATAGGCCGCCGTGTCGTTCAGCAGGAGGAGCACGCGGTCACCGGCGACAAGTCCGAGCGACCTGAGTGCATTGCCGCATTTGGCGGCCTCGATACACAGTTCGCCATAGCTGGTGTTGCCAGTCGCGGCAAAGATCGCGACCTTGTCGGCACGACCCGCTTTGAGATTGTCGAAGAGGATCTCGCTGGCGTTGTAACGCTCGGCGATTTCGAAGCCGATCTCCTGCGCGCCGGGCGAATTGTCGGGCACATGGTCCACGATCGCGTAGCTGATTCCGTCCGTCATGGGAGCGCTCCTCATCATCGCTTACGTGCTCGAGACCAACGAACTGGCGTCGTAACGCGCCATGAAGCCAGGCGACATCGCGCGGAGCTGATTGTCGTCGATGCGGCCGGAGCGGGTGATATAGCTGTAGCCGAAGTCCAGCGGAGCCAGCTTCATGTGCTCGGCAAAGCGCTCGTACCAGGCCGCGCTGGTCCTTGCGGCCTTGACCAATTTCTCCACCACCGGCCGGCGCGCGGTCTCGTAGTCTTCCAGTGCACGGCGGAGGCTGTGCGGCTCGCCGTCCAGCGCGTTGACGAGAGCGATGACGTCCTCGAGCGCGAGGCGCGTGCCTGATCCGATCGAGAAGTGCGCTGTGTGAAGCGCATCGCCGACGAGCACCATGTTGCGGTGCGACCAGCGATCATTCCACAGCCACGGAAAATTCCGCCAGATCGACTTGTTGTTGACGAGCTTGTGTCCTTCGAGGGTGTCGGCGAACACTTTTTCGCAGATCGCCCTGCCCTCTTCCTCGGTCTTCTCCGCAAAGCCGGCGCGCAGCCATGTGGCGCGATCGCACTCGACGATGAACGTGCTCATCGTCGGCGAATAGCGGTAGTGATGGGCGTTGAAGCTGCCGTGCTCGGTTTCGACGAAGGTCTGGGTCAGTGTCTCGAAGCGCTTGGTGGTGCCGTACCAGGCGAACTTGTTGTCGTCGTACGAAAGGGACGTCTTGAAGTCTCCTTCAAAGGTCCTTCGGATCAGCGAATTCACGCCGTCGGCGGCAACGACCAGATCGTATCCCGCGAGTTCATCGACGGAGCGCACGACGGTGCCGAACTGCAGATTTGCGCCTGCGGACCGTGCGCGCTCGGTCAATTGCGTGATGAAATCGAGCCGTCCGACCGCGGAGAAGCCGACACCGTCGAGCGCGACGCGTTCGCCGCGGTGAACGAGAGTGATGTCGCGCCATGTCTCCATGCGCGCGGAAACGGCCTCGGCGGTTTCCGGATCATCGGCGCGAAGGAAGTCGAGCGCCTTGTCGGAGAAGACGACGCCAAATCCCCAGGTCGCGCCTTCCTGGTTCTGCTCGAAGACGTCGACTTGGTCGTTGGGATGCCGACGCTTCCACAAGTAGGCGAAGTACAGCCCCGCAGGACCACCCCCCAGCACAGCAATGCGACTGAGCCGCATGACTTTCCCTTCCCTGTTGCTTTGCTTACCGCTTCTTATTGCGTATTATGCAATTGATTTCTTAATATGCAATATATTTTTGCGTCTTGAGGAATCATTTTTCTTATAGGGAACGAAGTCTACCGAGCTAAGCTCGTCCGGCAGAAGGATTTTCGGATGTTTGAGACAGCTTTCACGATCGAATGGGGCGATTGCGACGAAGCCGGAATCGTCTTTTATCCCAACTACTTCTATTGGTTTGACTGCACCTATCAGCGCTGGCTGAGGCGATGCGGATTGAGCCAGCGCGAGCTCAAGCGCCGCTTCGGGAGCGTCACGCCGCTGGTCAATGTGGGCGCCCAGTTTGCCGGCCCTGCCCGCTACGATGATGAGCTGCTGGTCCGCGCGGAAATCGCCGAGTGGCAAGAGCGGCGATTTCGAATCGACTACAAGCTGTCGGTCGGAAACGTGCAGATCGCGAGCGGCTTCGAACAGCGCGCCTGGGCTTCTGTCACGGACACAGGCGAACTCCGCGGCGCGAGCATGCCGCAAGAGTTCAAGGACATGTTGCGATGAAACGGACGCGCCCGAAAGATCCTGATGAAGAGAGCGGCGGGACGGCCCCCGGTGGCATCCAGGCTCTCGACGCCGCGCTTTCGGTCCTGCGAGTCCTGCGATCCTTCGACGGGCCGGCGACGCTGTCAGATATCGCGCGCGAAGCCGGCATGCCACCGAGCAAGGTGCATCGCTACCTGGCAAGCTTCATTCATGCGGGCCTTGCCGTGCAGAAGGAGCGCTCCGGCAGGTACGACCTCGGCCGCGAAGCTGCGGAGCTGGGCGTTGCGGCCATCAGCCGGAACAACTTCGTCGTCCGCGCCTCCGATGAGCTTGAGGAACTGGCCGCGACGACGGGGCAAGCGGCACTGCTGGCTGTCTGGAGCCACAATGGCCCGACCGTGGTCCGAATGGAGAGAGGTCCCCATCTGACGACCACGTCGATCGGTCTTGGCAGCACGTTTCCCTTGCTCGACTCCGCGACCGGACGCGTCTTCCTGTCTTATCTGCCGTCCCCACAACTGGCCGCGCGGCTGCAAAACGAACTCGAGCGCGCCGCTTCTGTCGGCGTGAGCTGGCCGGATCTCGATCCCAACCCGGAAAGCGTCGAGGCATTGACGACGAAAATCCGGCGCGAGCGCGTCGCCTATGTCGACGGACGTTACATTCCGGGCCTGATTGCGATCTCGTCCGCGATCACGAACTGGCAAGGCGAGATCGAAGTCGCCGTGACCTTGTTCGGCACGCACAGGGACTTGCTGCAGCCGGACAGTCCCGCGCGGGCAGTTTTGATCGATTTTGCCGCCCGTCATTCGATCGCCCCGCCGACCCCCGCTCCGTCACCCTAGATCGTCAAGGACGCGACGGAGATTGCCCTTGTGGCTGGCGAGAAGATTCGCCGCTTCCGTCTTGTCGTATCCGAGCACGACGAGTGCGGCCAACTTGATGTCGCCGCCGGTCTCTTCCAAGGCAGAGGCGGCTTGCGTTTCGCTGCTGCCGGCAATGCGGGCAACCATCGCTTCGGCGCGGCGCTTCAGCTTCGCGTTCGTGGGCAGCATGTTGACCATCATGCCGCGGTAGACGCGACCAAGACGCAGCATGATGCCGGTCGACATCAGGTTGAGGACGATCTTCTGGGCGGTGCCGGCCTTCATCCGCGTTGAACCGGCGATGAGCTCCGGCCCGGTCTCGACGAGGACCGGATATTTCGCGGCTGCAAGCAGCGGGGCCTGGCGGTTATTGGCAATGCCGACGGTCACAGCCTGGTGCTGGCCGGCCCGGCGTAATGCGGCGACGGTGAACGGGGTCGTGCCGCTCGCCGCAACCGCGATGACGACGTCGTGCGACGACAGCCGTGCGGCATCGATCTGGGCGATTGCGTCGTCGATGTCGTCTTCCGCGCCTTCGACGCTGGTGACGAACGCGCTCTGCCCGCCGGCGATGATGAAGTGGACCCGCTGCTGTGGCCACGCGAAGGTGGGCGTCAGTTCGGCGCCGTCCTGGATGGCCACCCTGCCCGAAGTCCCTGCGCCGACATAGACCAGGCGCCCGTCATCTCCGAGAGCTTCTGCAGCGGCATCCGTCGCCGCGGCGAGCGCAGGAAGACATTGGCCGACGGCCGCGACCGCTGCGAGCTGACCTTCCCACATCGCTTCCAATGCGGCCGTTCCTGACCACGCGTCCAAATCCGTGAAGCGGGGATCGACGGCTTCAGTTGCATTGGCGCGATCCGTTCGTTTCATGGGCTCATACCACCGTGGCGCGACGAATCTGAGTTGCCAGTGGCCGGCTCGGCCAAAGGCATGTCGCCGTTCATCGCATGCTTGAAACTGCCAGCGCGACCGGCGAACCAACTTGGATCCTGGTACATGGGTTCCAGTTCGGTAGGCGCAACTGGCCGCGCAGACGATCCGATCCTTCTCCCAACAAAAATCTCAAAAACACGGAAAATTGAGTCGCGAGCGTTTCCAAAAAAATGCCGTGCCTGATGGCACGGCCAGTTTCAGGGAGCAAACCGGCGCGCGGACCGCCCACTAGCGGGGCCGGCATCCCATCGCGGCGGAGTTCGGATCGCTCAGTGGTCCATATCAGGCGAGACTCACCATTTGAGGGCTGCGGTGCGGACCGGATGGTCCCATAGCGCCGTCGCCTCGGCATCGAGCAGGCTCAACGTGAGCGAGCAGCCGGCCATGTCGAGCGAGGTGACGTAGCTGCCGACCAGCGAGCGGGTGATGCGCAGGCCGCGCTTCTCGAGCAGCTTTCGCGCGGCGTGGTACATCAGGTAGAGCTCGATCGTGGGCGTCCCGCCGAAGCCGTTGACCAGCAGGAGCGCCTCGGACCCCTCGCGCGCGTCAAGATCCTCCGCAATCGCCGTCGTCATCTCGAAGGCGATGGCGTCGGCCCGCTCCAGCTTGACGCGGCGGCGTCCGGGCTCGCCGTGAATGCCGACGCCCATCTCCATCTCGTCCTCGGCGAGCGCGAAGGTCGGTCCGCCCGCCGCCGGGACGGTGCAGCTCGTCAGCGCCACGCCCATCGAGCGCGTCTGCGCATTGACGCGCTCGCCGAGCGAAACGCAGCCGGCGAGATCGAGGCCCTTCTCGGCGGCCGCGCCGACGATCTTCTCGACGATCAGCGTCCCGGCGACGCCACGGCGGCCGATGCTATGGGTGGAGTTCTCGACCGCGACGTCGTCATCCGTCACGATGGTCGCAATGCGGCCTTCGGCGACCTCCGCCGCCATCTCGAAATTCATGCGGTCGCCCGCATAGTTCTTCACGATGAACAGCACGCCGGCCTCACTTGCGACGGCTTGGGCGGCCTCGACGATCTGGTCCGGCGTCGGTGACGTAAAGACCTGCCCCGGACAGGCGGCGTCGAGCATGCCGTAGCCGACGAAGCCGGCATGCAGCGGCTCGTGCCCGCTGCCACCGCCAGACACCAGCGCCACTTTTTTCGGGTTGAGCTCACGGCGGCGCACGAATTTGCGTTCCGATCCCAACGTGACGAGATCGGCATGCGCCGCGGCAAATCCGTCCAGACTCTCGGCCAGGACGTCGTCGACGGAATTGATGAACTTCTTCATGCGACCCTCCCCATCACTCAATGCCTCAGTTTCGGTCTCACTCTTTTTCCTGCATGATGGCAATCAGCCGCCGCGCGAACTCCTGGAGCAGCGCATCGAGCTGAGCATTCCGCTTGCCGCTGCCGAGATCGGGCAGATGCAGCGTCAAGGTCCGCTCGTGCGGTCCCTCGGTCAGCCGGCTGATCCTGCGCGGATGCGCGCGCGCATAGGCACGCAGAAAGGCCGCCTTCGCCTGCGGAGGAAAGTGGCAGACGTCGAAGATCGTGTTGAGATGCTGCACCGGGATTGGCACCGGATAGGCCGGATTGGAAATCTGGCTGACGAAGCTCCGGTTCTTTCCCATAGCATGGGCAAGCCGCAGCCGCATTCCCGAGGGGCGCTTGTCGAGCACCTCCTTGAAAATGCGCTTGTAGACTGCAACGGCGCCGGCTTCCGCCGGTTCATCGGCAACGGCGTCAGTCAAGTCCCACCCCCGCTGCCCAGACGATCGATCGTTTGCTTGATTTGCGCAAGCGCCAAGACGTTCACGGAGAGCTCGCGCAGCCCGCAATCGAGCAGCGCGGGGATGCAGCGCGGCTCGCTCGCCATGTCCCCGCAGAGGCTCACCGGGATTCCATTGCGCCGGCCGTGCTCCGCGGTCCGCGTGATCAACTCGAGAACAGCGGGGTGCAAGGGATCCATCAGGGATGCGAGAGCGCCATTCGAGCGGTCGCAGGCAAGGACGTATTGCGCAAGATCGTTCGAACCGATCGAGAAGAAGGCGCTCCTGAAGCTGGCGATCGAAAGCGCCGCTGCGGGCACCTCGACCATGATCCCGAGGTCGGGAAGCATCGCGGGAGTGCCTTGCGCCCGCAAGTCCTGCACGACGTCGGCGAACAGCTTTCGTGCCGCCTCGACCTCGCTCGCCGACGTGACCATCGGGAACATGACCTTGAGATTTCCACGCACCGCCGCACGCGCCAGTGCGCGGAGCTGAACCGCAAAGATCTCGGGCCGTGCGAGACAAAGACGAAGACCGCGAACCCCAAGGAAGGGGTTTGCCTCGCCGTCCGGCGTGAAGCCCGGCACCGGCTTGTCACCGCCCGCGTCAAAGGTGCGGATCGTCACCGGACGCCGGTCGGCCCAGCGCAAGACCTGGTCGTAGACCTGAAACTGCGTCTCCTCGTCAGGCAAGACGTGCTCCGACAGCAGAAACTCGGTGCGCATCAGGCCGACGCCATCGGCATATTGCGCATCCGGATAGTCGAGATCCTCGACGCGCTGGATGTTGATGAGAAGCTTGATCCGTTCACCGCGCCAGGACGATGCCGGCCGCCGCAGGATGGCTCGCGCGGAGGCCCTGCTCTTGCGGTGAAGCTCCCGCCGCTTCTCGAACAGGCCGATCTGCTCGCTGCTGGGATCGAGCTCGAGCGTTGCGCCCTCGCCATCGAGCAGTGCCGAGGTCCCTGCCGCCGGCACCGCGCCGAGCTGCACCACCATCGGAATGCCGCGGGCACGCGCCAGCATCGCGACATGGCTCGTCGGACTGCCGCGCAGCAGCGCCAGGCCGCCGCCATCGGACCAGTCGATCTCGAGGAAGCGCGAAGGCGGCAGATCGTCGGCGCAGACGACCGCACCGCTCGGAATTCTCAGCGCATGGCCTTCGCCGCCGCGCAAGATGTTCAATACGCGATCGCGCAGGTCAGCAAGATCCGAGCTGCGCGCCTTCAGATACTCGTCCGGCGCCGAATTATAGTCCGCGATCTGCTCGTCGAATGCCGCGCGCCAGGCAGCGTCCGCGGGTTCGCCTTCGCCGATCGCTGCCAGGATCGCGCTGACCAGATCTTCGTCCTCCAGCAGCGCGACCTGGAATTCCAGGATTTGCGCGGCTTCACCGCCGGCGGTTGCAGCGAGCTCGGCGATCTGCCGGCTCGCGGTGTCAATCGCACTCCGCAGCGCAAGCGCTTCATCGACCAGGGTTCCGGCGACCCGCTCGCCGTTCGCGCCCGCATCGACCCGGATGAACGGCCCCTGGGCAAAACCGATCGAGGCGGTTCTGCCACGGTAGGCCGGTCCTGAAGCGCTGTCTCGCATGTTACGCGATCCCGTCTGGGAAATCGGATGCAATCAGATCGATCAGTGCGGCGACGGCCGCTTCCGCATCACCGCCCAACGCCTTGATCTCGATCATGCTGCCATGGGCCGCGCGCATGGCCATGATCTTGGCCACGCTCTTGGCATTGATCCACTCGGCCGCGCCGGCGACGCGGACGGAAATCTGCGCCTCGAACTTCTTGGCGAGCTTGGTCAGCTTGACCGCCGGGCGCGCATGCATGCCTACCGCGTGCACCAGTTGTACGGTGCCCGTGAAGATCTGTCCGTTCACGTTTGAAGTTTCCAACATCGTCATATTCCATCCTCGCGTCGCCGACATTTCAGTCGGCAGAGAGTTCCTCGGCCACGGCCCGCACCTCGGCCAGCGAGCTGCCGCCCGCCGCTTCAGTTGCCGCCATCACGGCACCTTCGACGATCGGTGCGTTGCAGACGACAACGAGATCCCGTCGCTCAGGGTCCAGCATTTCGACCGCCATTTCGCTGTTGGTCTCGGCGCCGCCGAGATCGACGAGGATCGCGACACCCTTCGGCGACCACGCGTCATTGATGGCATCGACGATCAGAGCCACGCTGGTTCCCAATCCGCCGTCGGGATTGCCGCCGCAGAAGGCGACCTTGACCTCGCTGCCGACCATCTGCCGCACCATGTCGGCGGTGCCTTTGGCAATGTCCTTTGAATGCGAGACGATCACGATGCCCACGGTGTCGTTCATGGCCGCCCCTCAAGACTCGCGCACACCGCTTGCAGAAGGACGCAGCTCGACCGTGCACCGGGATCGACATGTCCGACACTGCGAGGTCCGAGGAACGAGGCCCGTCCTTTTGTCGCCTGCATCGGCGCAGTCCGCTCGGCGGCCTCGGCAGCCGTGGAGCGAATGCGCTCGACGATGTCGGGCCGCCCGGCATCCGTCCTCAACGCCTCCAGGACAGGAACGAGCACGTCGAGCATCGTCTTCTCTCCAGCCTGCGAGCGGCCGCGCTTGCTTACCGCATCGACTCCGCTTGCGAAAACTTCTGCAAGATCATCCGGCAGGTGCTTGTCATGCGACAGCGCTTCACCGGCGGCGAGGAAGAAGCTGCCGTAGAGCGGTCCAGACGCGCCGCCGACGGTCATCACAAGGGTCTTGCCTATCGTCTTCAGCGCCTCGTCGAACGGCTGCGCGGAGATCGCATCGAGCTTGCCGAGCACGGCTTCGAAGCCGCGCTTCATGTTCGTGCCATGATCTCCGTCGCCGATCGCCTGATCCAGGCTCGTGAGCTCCGGCGCGCTCGCGATGACCTGCTCCGCGGCCACCTTGACCAACGATTTGAATGTCTCGGGTTGCAGCGACATTGAATGATCCTCAGTGAACCATGGCGTTGATGCGTTGCCCCACGCCGTCGAAATAAAGTGGATGCTTCAGGTGCAATTCAACCTCCTGACCAACCTGGAGCGGCTGGCGCGGGTCCGCAAGCGTCACCAGCGTCTGGCCCTTGTAGTCCAGGTGAACGTGATTCTGCTCACCCAGATGCTCGACCCGATGCACGCGGCCGATCAACCGCCCCCCATTTCGCGCAGCGATCTGCACATGCTCGGTGCGGATGCCAATGGTCTCGGTACCGGGTGGAAGGACTATCTCCGAAGCAAGACGTGCAGGAAGAAGGTTGATCTGGGGCGTGCCTAGCCGTGATGCGACGTACGTACTGGACGGGCTCTCGTAGATTTCCCGAGGTGTGCCGAGCTGGAGAAGCTGGCCGTCCTTGATCACGCCGATGCGCGTGGCCATGGTCATGGCTTCCACCTGATCGTGCGTCACATAGAGTATGGTTGCACCGAGCTCGACCTGGATCCGCTTGAGCTCGAGGCGAAGCTCGGCGCGCAGCTTCGCATCCAGCGACGACAGCGGCTCGTCCATCAGGTAGATCGACGGATCCCGCACCAGCGCGCGGCCGATGGCGACGCGCTGCATTTCACCGCCGGACAGGCGGGTGGCGCGGTTGTTGAGCTTGCTGGCGATATGCAGGAGCTCCGCGGTCTGCTCGACGCGCTTGCGGATGACCGGCTCCGGAACGCGCCGCGCAGGCGAGCGCAGCGGAAACGCCAGATTGTCGTAAACCGACAGGTGCGGATAGAGCGAATATTGCTGGAAGACGAACGCGATGTCGCGCGACCCCGGAGGATCGAGCGTGACGTCGCGCCCGTTGATCATGACCGAGCCCGAATCGGGTTGCTCGAGCCCGGTGATGAGCCGCAAGGTCGTGGTCTTGCCGGCGCCGCTCGGGCCGAGCAGCACGAGAAATTCGCCGTCGTCGATCGCAAGCGACAGCTCGCGCACCGCCTCGATCGCGCCAAAACGCTTGTTGATGTTGCGCAGAATGACGTCAGCCATGGCGAGCGCCTCCCCCGTTCGCGGTGCGGATCGCAAGGCCGCTGCCGGCATCGAACAGCGCCAGCCGTTCGGAGTGAAATTCGAGACCGACCATCTCGCCGATCCGCACCGGTGTGGCGGACGGCAGCCGGGCTGCAACCCGCCCATGCGCGGTGTCGACGGTGACGATCTGGTTGGTGCCGAGATATTCCGCGCCGAACACCTCGCCACGAACCGGCGCCGCATCGGTGAAACGGATATGCTCCGGACGGACGCCGAGGACCAGCGGCGCGCTGGCACGGTCCTCGCGGATCTCTGGCACGGCGATGACGGTGTCATGGAAACTGACGGCGCGATCGCCGCAATGCAGGCCGCCCTCAAAGCTCAGGAAGTTCATCGACGGCGAGCCGATGAAGTCGGCGACGAACATGCTCGCGGGCCGGTCATAAATCTCCTGCGGCGAGCTGATCTGTTCGACGCGCCCCTTGTTCATGACGGCGATCTGGTCCGCCATCGACATCGCCTCGAGCTGGTCGTGCGTCACGTAGATCGTGGTCGCGCCGATGCGATCGTGGAGATCGCGGAGCTCGCCGCACATCAGATGGCGGAATTCCGCATCGAGTGCTCCGAGCGGCTCGTCCATCAGGAAGGCCTTTGGCCGCCGCACCATCGCCCGGCCGAGCGCCACCCGCTGGCGATCACCGCCCGACAGCTTTGACGTCTTGCTCGACAACAGATGCTCGATGCGCAGCAGCCGGGCGGTCTCCTCGACGCGCTGGCGGATTTCGCGGCGGCCCATGCCCTGGCACTTCAGGGGAAAGCCGATATTCCCGGCGACGTTCATGTGCGGATAGAGCGCGAACAGCTGGAACACGAACGCGATGTCGCGGGCGGATGCACGGTCGAAGGTCACGTCCTCGCCATCGAGCAGGATCTTGCCCTCGGTCGGCAGCTCGAGGCCGGCGATCATGCGCAACGTCGTCGTCTTGCCGCAGCCCGAGGGACCAAGCATCGCAAAGAAGGTGCCGTCGTCGATCGTGAAATTCGAGCCTTCGACGGCCGTGAACTGATCGAACGATTTTCGCAGGTTTTCGACGCGGATCTGTGCCATATCTGCGGCCCTATTCCGGAAAATGGCTCACAACGACGTAGCCGAGCGTGCCCGCCAGGATCGTCACGAACGAATAGCTGTAGAGATCGAGCGAGAACGGCTGCACCAGCATCACGATGCCGACGCCGATCAGGATCGTCGCTCCGGTCTCCCAGGGCCCGCGCCGGAACCAGCGCATCACGCCGCCATTGGCAATCGCAGAACCGGTCATTTGCGTACAGCTCCGAAGGTGATGCCGCGCAACAGATGCTTGCGCAACAGAACGGTGAAGAGGACGATCGGAACGACGAACAGCGTGGTCGCGGCGGCCACGGCCGGCCAGTCCTGTCCGCCTTCGCCGATGATGAAGGGGATGAAGGGCGGCATGGTCTGGGCTTCGCCGCTGGTGAGCAGAACCGCGAACGCATACTCGTTCCAGGAAAAGATCAGGCAGAAGATCGCCGTTGCCGCGATGCCCGTCACTGCCTGCGGCAGCACCACCTTGCGCAGCGCCTGCAATCGCGTGTAGCCGTCGACGAGGGCAGCCTCCTCATACTCGCGCGGAATTTCGTCGATGAACCCCTTGAGCAGCCAGACCGCGAGCGAGACGTTGACCGCCGTGTACAGCAGGATCATCCCGAGCCTGGTGTCGGTCAGGTTGAGCTGGCGGTACATCAGATAGATCGGAATCGCGACGGCCACGGGCGGCATCATCCGCGTCGACAGGATGAAGAACAGGAGATCGTCGGCAAGCGGAATGCGAAATCGCGAGAACGCATAGGCCGCGAGCGTGCCGAGAAACACGGCGAGGAAGGTCGAGCCGAAGCCGATGATGAGCGAATTGACGAAGCGCGGCACGACCTTCGAGGGGCCGGCGATCACCATGTCGTGCTGGCGCACGAGCTTGTCGTACCAGGTCTGCGACGGCGGAAGCTTTGCGATGAAGTCCGGCGTCTGCCGCGTGCGTACCGTAAACAGGTTTACATAGCCCTCCAGCGTCGGCTGGAACAAAACCTTGGGCGGATAGGCAATCGCATCGCTCTGCGACTTGAACGCCGTGGCGACGATCCAGACCAGCGGCAGGATCGTGATCACCGCATAGAGGATGACCAGGCTGCCGGCCACCGCCTTTGTGCGCGGCGAGGATTCGACGATGGAGTGAGCAGTGGATTTGGCGATAGCGGCGGTCATCGTTGCTTCACCTTGTTGAGCACCTTGACGTAGATGTTGGCTGCACCAAACACGGTTACGAACAGGATGATGGCGAGCGCGGAAGAATAGCCGGTGCGCCATTTCTCGAATGCCGCGCGCTTCAGCGTGATCGAGACCAGCTCGGTGGTCGATCCCGGCCCTCCCGAGGTCAGGAGGTTGACCATGTCGAACATCTTGAAGTTCTCGATGGCGCGGAACAGGACTGCGAGCATCAGGAACGGCACCGTCATCGGCAGCGTGATCGACCAGAACTGGCGCCAGGCCGAGGCACGATCGACTTCCGCAGCCTCATAGATGTAGTCGGGAATGGAGCGCAGCCCGGCGAGGCAGATCAGCATGACGTAAGGCGCCCACATCCAGGTATCGACGAGGACGATCGTCCACGGTGCCAGCGCCACTTCGCCGGTCATGCTGAACGAGCTCGGCGGCACGCCGGTGAAGAGGCTGATCAGGTAATTGAACGGTCCGATCTGCGGCTGGAACAGCAGGGTCCAGAAGTTGCCGACCACCGCAGGCGACAGCATCATCGGCAGCAGGATCATCGTGGTCCAGAAGCTGTGACCGCGAAACTGGCGGTTGATGAGCAGTGCGAGCCCAAATCCGATCACCACCTGCAACGCCACTGACGAGATCACGAATTGCGCCGTGGTCTGGAGCCTGATCCAGACGTCCTCGTCGGTGAGAATGTCGGTGAAATTGTCGAGCCCGACGAACCGCAGCGGCAGATACGACATGCTGAGGTTGAGGCTCGTGAAGGAGAGCCTGATCATCCAGACCAGCGGAAAGATGTTGATCGCGAGCAGGAGCGCAATCGTTGGGGCGACGAACAGCCAGGCGATGGCCCGGTCCGACAGGCCGCGGACGCGTCGCGTGGCACGAGATTTGGCGGGCTCGCTCACGCCGGGGATCGTAACATGATCGGGTTGCAGAATCGTGGTCATCTTGTCCATCGGCTGGCTGGTTCGGCTTCCCCGGGGCGCTTCCCCGGGGAAACCAGTTGGAGCGATGCGAACGGTCTCGTTTATTGCGAGGCGACCTGCTTGCCCTGCTCCTTGAAGACCTTGGACCAGTCCTTAACCAGGAGATCGAGCGCCTGCTGCGCCGTTCCCTTGTCGGCAACGACGTAGTCATGCACGCGCTTCTGCATGTCGAGCAGGAGCTGGGCGTAGGACGGCTCGGCCCAGAAGTCCTTCACGATCGCCATCGACTCCAGGAACTGCGGAGCGAACGGCGCGCTCGCGGGGAAGTCCGGCGCGTTGACGACGGCCTTCAGCGCCGAGTAGCCGCCGAGCTGCCACCACTTCTGCTGAACGGTCGGCTGCGCGAACCACTTGATGTAGGCGAGTGCATCGTCCTTGTGGTCCGACGTCGCGACGACCGAGATGCCCTGCCCGCCGAGCTGGGTGAAGTGGCCGTTCGGACCGGCCGGATTGACGAAGAAGCCGATCTTGTCGCCGCCGACGTTCGGGTCCTTGTAGAGCCCGGGGAAGAAGGCGAACCAGTTCATCTGCATCGCCACCTGCCCGGACTTGAAGGCGTCGAGACCTTCCTGCATGTAGGCGTTGGTCAGGCCCGGAGCCGTGCAGCACTTGTAGAGCTCCTTGTAGAACTCCAGCCCCTTGGCAGCATCTGCCGAATTGACGAAGCCCTGCATCTGGTAGGGCTTCTTCGGGTTCTCGTAGTTGAAGCCGTAATTGTAGAGCACGTTGGTCACGCCCATCGTGATGCCTTCCGAGCCGCGCTCGGTGAAGATGTAGGCGCCGTACACCTTCTTGCCGTCGATCTCGCGGCCCTGGAAGAACGCGGCGATCTCCTTCAGCTCGTCAAAGGTCTTGGGTGGCGCGAGATCGCGGCCGTACTTGGCCTTGAACGCCGACTGAATGTCGGGCCGTGAGAACCAGTCCTTGCGATAGGTCCAGCCGACCGCATCGGCCATCGCCGGCAGCGCCCAGTAGTTCGGCGAGTTCTTCGGCCACTGCGAATAGCCGACGACGGTCGCCTGGACGAAATCGTCCATCGAGATCTTCTCCTTGTCGAAGAAGTCGTTGAGCTTGACGTACCACTTGTTCTCGGCAGCGCCGCCGATCCACTGGCTGTCGCCGATGATCAGGTCGCAGAGCTTGCCGTGTGAGTTGAGTTCGTTGAGGAAGCGATCCGCATAGCTCGTCCAGGGGACGAACTCGTATTTCATCTCGATGCCGGATTGCTTGGTGAAGTCCTTGCCGAGCTCGACCAGGGCGTTGGCCGGATCCCAGGCCGCCCAGCACAACGTGAGCTGCTTCCCCTGGGCCGCGGCCTCGCCGCCGCCCGTCACCACTAGCGCGGCGGCCCCAAGGACCGCAGACGTCACTGCACCACCTAGCCATTTGAGTCTTCGCATGTCCGTTTCCTCTCTATCGTTGAACCACCGAACCCGCTCGGCGCGTGCCTTTATCGGAACGACGCCAAGACCCTGAAACCGAGTTGATGAGCGATGAGATGATGGAGAACGAGACTGACCGCGCCCGGAAACGGATCCGGACGGGCTGGGCTCCTCCCACACATCAGCTCGATGCGCGATGTTTATTTTTTTGTAATACTAAACCTATTACTAAATTTCAGAGCTCGTCAAGCCGGTTTTTGGCGAGCTCGCCGACAAGCTCGCCGCGATAGCATTCAACCGCGAGCTTGCTGCAACGCAGCGAAATGGCCTTGATTTAAGAAGATCCGCTTTGCGCCCTGAACGTAAGGCTGCACCGATGCAGCCCCGCGTCGCGCAGTCGAAGCGCAGGGATCGTGTTTAGCAAATCATTTTACTGAACGTTCAATGCAGCGCAGTTCCCAGGCGGTCTCGTCGTCTGCCTTCACTCCAGCAACTGCGCTACAGTCAAAAAGGGGGCTGGCCTGATCGTCGTTCACTTCAGGAGACCGCATGTCCACGGCAATCTCGGTACTCGGCGGCGTCGGTCTTTTCCTGCTTGGCATGACCGTGATGACGGAGGGCCTGAAGGCGCTGGCCGGCTCCGCCCTGCGCACGGTGCTCAGCAGGGCGGCCGCGACACCGCTGCACGGCTCCTTCTGGGGCGCTGTCGTCACACTCCTGGTGCAGTCATCGAGTGCAACGACGATGACGACGATCGGTCTCGTCAGCGCCGGCCTGTTGACGTTCCAGCAAGGATTGGGGCTTGTGTTCGGCGCCAATATCGGCACCACGGGCACCGGCTGGCTGGTCGCGCTCATCGGCGTCCGTGTCTCGCTCACCGCCGCGGCACTGCCGATGATCTTCGTCGGCGCGTTGACCAAGCTTTTGGCCCGCGGACGAATCTCCGGCGCCGGCGCCGCGCTCGCCGGATTTGGGCTCGTGCTTTTCGGGCTGACGACCTTGCAGCAGGGCATGGGCGGGCTCGCCGAACGACTGCACCCGGCGGACCTTCCTGCCGTTCTCGCGGGTCCCGACGGGCGGTGGTGGTCGAGCCTGTTCGGCGTGCTGGTGCTCGTCGTGATCGGCTTGGTGATGACTGCGCTGATGCAGTCGTCAACCGCCGCCGTGGCGGTGACCCTGTCCGGCCACTTTGCCGGTGCAATCGGGCTGGACCAGGCCTGCGCGCTGATCATCGGCCAGAATATCGGAACGGCAACAAGCTCCGCCCTCGCCGCGATTGGCGCGAGCACCACCGCCAAGCGGCTGGCCATCGCCTATGTGCTTTTCAAGCTCATCGCCGCCCTGATCGCGCTCGTGCTTTTTCCCGTCACCATCCCCCTGCTCGTGCGTGCCTCGGACAGCATCGATGGCGTCACGCTGCTGGCCGGATATCACACCGCGTACAATGTCGTCGGTGTGGTGGTCCTGCTGCCGCTGATCAACCAGTTCACGCGCCTGGTCGAGCGTATCCTGCCCGAGCGCGGCTCACCGCTCACGCGATGCCTCGATCCATCGGCACTCGTGACTCCAATCGTGGCCGTGGAGGCGGTGCGCCGAACGGTCGCGCGCGCGCTCGTAACGGTATGCGCCTGGGTTGAGGCAGCACTGGCCGGTCGCGCTGCACCAGTTCGCCTCGGGAGAGATGCCGTATCGCTGCAGGACGCTGCCGACGCCCTGCGCCAGGCACAGATATTTTTGTCGGAGGTGACCGGACCGCCTGACACCGAGGACGAGCAACGGCGTCTGACCAGCACACTGCATGCACTCGACCACGCGTCTCGGCTGACGGACGTGTCGAATGGCGGAATTAATTTCGCTTCAGTGAAGGATGGACCGGAGGACATCCGCGCAGCAGAACTATGCGCCGAAGTGATGCGGAGCGCGGCCGCGATTGCGCGCGGCGTGGCGGCTCCATCGCAGCCGGTCGCGCCAGTCCCGCATGGCACCGACGCCATGGCCGGTCCGCGCGCGATCCAGACTGACGAGGCAATCGCCGAGCTCGAACGTTGCATGACAGAACTTGGTGAAGTGCTGCGCCGCCACCGCAGCGCAACGCTCAGCGCGGTCGCCAATGGAGCCCTCACCGCCGACGCCGCACTCGATCGCGTCGAAACGGTCCGCAGCCTCCAGGCGATGTCGCATCATGCCTGGCGCTCGGCGGCGCACCTTGTCGATCGTGGCTAGTCGTATCCGCTAAAGCGCGATGAACCGTCATCGCGCATCAGGTTATTTGTTTGAGCATGATCTCCGCGCAAACGCGTTCCGCGCTTGTCGCGAGGGAAAACCGTCTCACGCTTTGCGCTAACGCGGCGCTTCGGGTCCGGATCATGCTCTAAACGCCGAGGGCTTTCCGGTTGAAATTCTGCAACAGGCGCAGCGTCAGCGTTCTGGCGTTCGCGACATTGAGCAGCCAGGCCGCGCCGGCATAGGCGATGCCGCCGGCCAGGCTCACCGCAATCAGCGACAACAGCCCGGTGCCGTTGACCTCTGAGCGAACCGCGAGGATCGCCATCGCCATGACCGCGGCCGAGGCGCCCACGCCCGCGAGCCGGCCCGGATCGAACGGCAGCACATAGGCGCAGCGCATCAGGACGACCGCAGCCACGAAGCCGATGGCTTCGGTCGCGAACGTTGCCAGCGCTGCGCCATACAGCCCAAAGCCCGAAATCAGGGCGAACATCAGCGCGATGCTCAGCACCAGCGTGAGGAATGACTGGGCGGCAAGGATGAAGGGCCGCTCGGCGAGCTGGAAGCTGATCTGGACGTAGAACTGATTGGCGATCCCGAGCATCCGCGCGGCAACCAGCATCGGCAGCAGCGCCGAAACGCCGGCGCGGAAATCGACGCCGACGAGAGTTCCCGCGACCTGGTCCGCAGCGAGCGCGAGCCAGACCGCGACTGGCATGATCACGACGAGCAGGAGCTCGAGGCTTTCGTTGAGCCGTTCGCGGGTCGCGGCGTGACCCTCCTGGCTCAACGTCCGGAACACGATGGGCACGGTGGCCGCAGCGACGCTCGAGGCCAGCATCACGAGGAACTGCCGCGGCAGATCGGCGGCGACGCCGAAAATGCCGGCGGCATCCTTGCCGAGAAGATAGGCGACGATCAGCCGGTCGCTGGTCGAGTAGAGCGCGACCGAAAGACCGCCGATTGTCAGCGGCAAGCCGTAACGGGCGAGCTGGGTGAGCTGGCTCTTCTGCCAGCGCGCGATCTTCGTCGAGTCACCAGCGAGATTGAGGATGATGCCCGTGAGTGAACCGAGGCCGAACGCCGCGAGCAGGCCCAGCCCGCCCCAGCCCAGCCAGATCGCGAGCAGCCCGAAGCCGACGCTGGACAGGCTGCGCACGATCGCAATGGCCGCGAACCTGTAGGGGCGCAACTTGGCGCGCTCGAATTCCTGACCGACATCGACCGCATTCGCGGTGATGGCGACGAACACGCTGGCAAGCAGCAGCTCATAGCTGACATCGCGATGGAACAGGAAGGTCAGCGGCGCCGTGGCACAGAGGGCAGAGACGGTCAGCACGAAGGCAACCATCGCCGTGCCGCGAAAATCCACCTCCGGCGACATCGCCTGGTAGCGCGAGACCGACAGCTTGATCCAGGCAAAGAAGATCGCGCCCAGGATGCTGGCGATGCTCAGGCCCACGACGTAGACGCCATATTCGGCCGGGCTCAACAGCCGCGTGTAGGTCGTGATCGCGAAAAAGCCGACGGCGGCCGGCAGGATGTAGGCCGCGAGATAGATCGAGAAATGGCGGTTCAGCATGCGAGCACGAGACGGTGATTATCCCAGCCAATTAACGCTTCGTTAATCAGTTGGACCTTGGTTTGGCAATTTTGACGATGGCGCTGCAGCATGCCGGAGAATAGGCGCATAAAGCGACAATCCGGACCGTTGAATGCGCCGTTAGGCTCTATTTCGTACGTTAGCGTTAAATTTGCGGTTGTCTTGAACTCGCAAGTGCGATCACCCATTAGAAATAGTGGTTTCGAGCACCACCGACCGTCTCCAACGTGGACCTATCGACATGGAAGTTGCCGAACATGCTCGGACGGAGTTGCGCCTGCCCGATGCGGGCCGCAGCGACGCCGACAGGGGCATGAGCGCGACGTTGCATCCGTCACGGCCGGAGACTGCGCGCGGCGAACGGACGGTGCTCAATCTCTTCTTCGAGGAGAAGGACGACCGCTGGTTCCGCGGCGACCGGCATCTGCGCACCTGGGCTCGGCGCCTGCTGCTTGGCAAGCCGTGGATCAACGGCCAGCAGCGCGTATTCCTCAATCTGTGCGCCGGCCTCGACCGGCTCGGTATCCGCTACCGCGTCAACGATTACAGCTACATCCGCAAGCATCCCGACGAACTCGCCTGCGTCATCGGCCGCCCCTTCGTGCTGGACTGGATCGACTGGAAAAACCCGATTCTGCTCGGCGTCGCCTCGTACAATCATCCGATCGACGATCCGGGCCTGCTGACGCGGTATCCGGTGAAACACATTGTGGTCCCCTGCCAGTGGTACGCCGATATGTGCCGACCCGGTTGGCCCAATATCGACGCGTGGCCGGTGGGCATCGATACCGACGCGTGGACGCCGTCCGTCGCGGAGCACAAGAGCGTCGACGTCCTGCTCTATGACAAGGTCATGTGGGACCGCGAGCGCCTTGAACCGGATCTGATCGAGCCGATCCGCACGCGGCTCCGGGCCGAGGGCCGCACGTTCGAGGAAATCCGGTACGGCAGCTATAATGAGCAGGACTATCGCGCTGCGCTGGCACGCTGCCGTACCATGATCTTCCTCAGCCAGAACGAAAGTCAGGGGATCGCCTGTCTACAAGCACTCGCGAGCGGCGTGCCCGTGTTTGCCTGGGATCGCGGCGGGCCGTGGCGCGATCCGAATTATTTTCCGCACCGTGTCAGGTTCGACGGTGTCTCCTCGGTACCGTACTGGGACGATCGCTGCGGCATGAAATTCGTCGATGCCGAGGGCTTTGGCTCCCGCTGGAGCAAGTTCTGGACGCAGGCCGGCACCGGGGATTTTCGGCCGCGCCAATATGTGCTCGACAACCTCACGCTCGCGAAAGGCGCGCAGCATTACTACGAGATCGCCCAAGCCGTGATGCAGCGTCTTTCGGCGCGTTAGGGAGTGTGCAACATGCCGAGCCTCGACAGACGCGAATTTCTTCTTGGCTCAGCTGCTGCGCTCGCGGCCGGCGCCCCGGCAGCAGCCCAGACCTCGAAGCAGCTCAGCCGCCGTCCCGGTTATGGCGCTGCGGCCACGTTGTGGGATTTGCAGGCCGACCCACGGCTCGGCGAAGCAATCAGCACGTATTGCACGCAGGTCGTTCCGGTCCTCGAGCTGAAATGGCCGATGCTGCGGCCGGACCCGCACACCTTTGCGTTCGAGCGCGCCGATGCGATCCTGGATTTCGCCCGGCAAAATGACCTGACGATGCGCGGCCACACCCTCGCCTGGTATCACGACATCCCTGACTGGACCAAGGAGATCAAGGAAACGAAGGCGGCCGAGCGGGCCTTCGTCGATCACATCTCGACCGTCGTTGCCTACTACAAGGACAAGCTGACCTCGTGGGACGTGGTCAACGAGCCGATTCCCGACAATCCGCGGAAGATCACCGATCGGCGCGACTGCTACTGGTCGAGCATGCTGGGCGAGCGCTGGATTCCGCTGGCCTTCCGCACGGCGGCGGCCGCCGATCCCTTCGTCAAGCTCGCGATCAACGAGTACGACATCGAATCCGCCAAGGACAGTTTCATCGCCAAGCGCGCGGCCTACCGCAACCTGATCCAGGACCTGCTCGATCAGGGCGTTCCGCTGCACGCGGTCGGATTACAGTCGCATCTGCATGCCGAGCTCGAGATCGACAAGGACGGGCTTGCCGCCTTCGTCGCCGAGCTGCGCTCATGGGGGCTCGAGGTCCTCGTCACCGAGCTCGACGTCGACGACCAGAAGCTGCCCGGCGATCCGGCGCAGCGCGACGCCATCGTCGCAAAGCGCGTGGACGACCTCTTGACGGCAATCACCGCGAGCGGCCCGCTCAATTCGATCCTGAGCTGGGGCATCTCGGATCGCTACAGCTGGATCAACGGGATGTTCAAGCGGCCCGACAAGCAGCCGAACCGGCCGCTGCCGCTCGACGGCAACTTTCAGCCGAAGCCGCTGATGGATGTGATCACCAAATTCATGAAGGCCGCCTGAGCCGCGTGCCCCACTATTGCACTGTTTTCGGCGTTGCGATCCCGGCGCCATCCCCGACGTGATCGCCGGGCGCAAGGCTCGGCGCGATTGAGCGCAGGCGGAACACGTCGCGGATGTCCTCGATCGAGGTCGACGAGTAGGACTGGATGCAGAGCGCGACCTGCCGGGGCGAAGCGGCGCGCATCATCGCTTCGATCGCCGCGCGGTCGAGCCGGGTGTCGTCCCAGTGCGACACCGCAATGCTGTCCTCGGTGATCTCGTGCGCCGCCAGATGTTTTTGCGAATTGGCGACGAAGTGGCCGTAGAGCAGGTATTCGGAGAATTTCTTGCGGCGGCACAGCGCCAGGATCCAGCTCGTTCCCGTCACCGACTTGATCGCGTCGGTCATCGCCCGCACCGAATCCTTGTCCCAGACCAGCGCGTTGCCGACATAGTCATCCGCGGGGAGGCGCGTCTGCGGCACGCCGAGCAATTGATCGACGGTGCGCAGCCACAGGCAGTGCAGCGGTGTTTCCGCGCCGATCGCACCGCGCGCGACGAACAGCGGCGCCTTCGCCGAGCCTGCATATTGGCCGACGTCGAACTCGCGGAAGAACAGATTGTCCGAATCCAGGATGCAGACGCGCTGCTCGGGCGCGCCAAGCACGCCCGCGATCTTGACGATTTGCTGGATGTGCCAGCCATGCACCGGAGAGGATAGCAGCGACAGCCAGACCTTGCGGTTGCCCCGCCGCAGGAACGAGGGCGCCGCGAACAGCCATCGCGGCAGATAGCGCGACACCGGCACGATGACGCGCTTCTCGGAGGCAAAACGCGCGAACAGCGCAGCGTCCTCGTCGTTAACGACGACGTAGTGCCTGGTGTATCCCGTTAACCACGTGTCGATGCTCTCGGCGAGCAGCGAGAAGCGCTCGAGATCCTTGGCGTAGCTGGCTGTCAGCAGTGCAACGGAATGCATGAACGCGCTCGGGCCGGGTTGTCAGGGGGGCATTGCGGGCCAACTTACCGGGGCCACCTAAAGCGGGAAACTCACTTTCCAAATCAAGGTAAAGCTCCGCTGTATGGATCCCGATGCGGCTTCACCACGCATAGCAATGACGACGCTGTCGATCCCGTCATCCTGAGGTGCGAGCCATGGGGCGCGACGCGCCACATGGGGAGCCTCGAAGGATGAACGGCCCCGCGGTAGCAGCCGGGCCGTCGCCCTTGGAGGGCCGCTTTGCGGCCACCGCAGGGTGACGGTGATAGGCGCCGCCGTAGCGCGCCGCCCTCACTCCCCCTTCCCGCCCTTCAGCTTCGGCAGCGTCTCGACGATCTTCTGCTTGCCTTCGACGATCTCGGCGAGGAAGCTTGCACGGTCGATGTCCCCGTTCTGGTCCCAGCTCGCTTCCATCAGCATGCCCGGCGCCTTGTCCGGCGTCAGCGTCAAGCCTTTCATGGCTGCAGCGAAGGCCTTGCTGTCGAACTTGCCGATCTTCTCGGTGAGGTATTTGACGAGATAGACCGCGGTGTAGCCCTTGATGCCGTTGTGGTCGGGCCAGTATTTGTATCGCGCGCTGAATTTCTTGGCGAAGTCCTGGATCGCGGGCACCGGCGCGTCGGCGGAAAGGCCGACATGGCCACGCACACCGTTGGCGGCGGGGCCGGCGAGCTCGACGACCTTCTGGCTGAGCAACGTGGTCTCGCCGAACAGCGGCGTCGACAGGCCCTGCCGACGCGCCTCGATCAGGAAGCGGGCGCTCTCCTCCTCGTTGGTGTAGACGAAGACGGCATCGGCCTTGGCGGTCTTCAGCTTGATGACGTCGGAACCGAAATCGACCTGGCCCTGCTCGGTCGAGATGTCAGCCGTGATGTCGATATTGCGCGCCTTCATCTCCTTTAGAAAATTGTCGTGGCCGCCCTTGCCGAAGTCATTATTGACCCAGACCAGCGCCACCGTCTTCACCTTCAGCTTGTCGTGCAGATAGTTGGCGATCTTGGGCATGGAGAATTGCTGGCCGAAGGCAGTGCGGAAGACGAACGGGTTGCCCTGCGTGGTGATGTCGGCGGCTTCCGCGCCGACGATCTGCGGAATCTCGGCCGCCTGCGTCAGCGCCATGTTGACCTTGACTGAGCCGGAATAGATCGGCCCGAGCACGACGTACGGGTCCTTGTCCAAGACCTTCTGCACCTGGGCACGAGAGACGCCGGGATTGCTCTGGGTGTCGAGATGCTCGGTCTCGATCTTGCGGCCCAGAATGCCGCCGGAGGCGTTGATCTCGTCGATCGCGAGCGCGACGCCGTCGCGCCAGTTGGTGCCGGAGACCGCGCCGGGGCCGGACAGCTCGACGACATCAGGGATGTAAACCGTCGTCTGCGCCTGCGCAAGGCCAGCGTACAGCCACGCAGCGGCAACGATGCCGCTCCATTGTCCCAAAGCCTTCATGACGTTCTCCCTCTATTCTTTGTTATCTTGATGATCTGGGTCGAAGCCGAGCAGCCGTGCCGGCGTTCGCCACAACAGGCGATGCTGATCGGCCGGATCGGGAAAGAGCCGGCTCAGCACCGCGAGCAGTGGCCCATAATCCAGCCGCTCCGGGGCCCGCAGGAACGGATAGTCCGAGCCCCAGACGCAGCGATCGAGTGTGAAGGCCTCGACCAGCGCCGCGATGAAGGGCCAAGTGTCTTCGTAAGGGTGCGTCAGCCTCGAGAACTTGTAGTAGCCCGACAGCTTGACGTGCGCATCGCGCGTGCGGCCGATTGCCAGCAGCGCCTGGAAGGCTTTGCCGTTCAGGCCCTGCTCGACCGGCGGCCGACCGCAATGATCGATCACAAACTTGACGTTCGACTTTTCGATCAGCGGCAGCAAAGCCAGCAATTGATCGTGCTCGACCTGGATCTGGAGGAAGAGGCCAAGATCGCTCAGCTTCGCCAACAGCGGCGCGGTGTTGAGATAGTAATCGGTGCCGTGGAACGGGACGTTGAAGGCGACGCCGATCACGCCGGCCGCTTTGAGTCGCTCCAGCTCCTTCACCTCGACATCGTTCTCGACCACCGCGACGCCCCTGAAGCGGCCCTTCCCTTGCGCGAGCGCGTCGAGCAGGATGCGGCTGTCACTGCCATAGCCGGTGTTGGTGGCGACGACGAGCGCGTGCCTGACGTCGAAGACGTCGAACACGCGGAGAAACTGCGCGGCTGGTGCGATCTCCTGCCCGCTCGGCCGATAGGGTGTTGTAGGCGTGTATGGAAACCGCGCGGGATCGATGGCGTGGATGTGGCAATCGATCTTGGGACACGCCGGGATGGTCATGGCGAAGTGCTTCTAGAAGGTCGCTTCGATGGCCTTGATGAGATCGGGCGTCACGTAGGGCATGACGCCGAACCAGGCCTTGAAAGCGAGCCGCGCCTGGTTGAGCAGCAGGCCGAGCCCGTTCACGGTCTTGCATCCGCGCGTGCGGGCCTCAGCCAGGAACGGCGTCTCGAGCGGCGTGTAGATGAGATCGGCAACCAGCGTCGAAGGATTCAGCCGCGACAGGTCGATCTCGAGCGCGTCCTTGCCGACCATGCCGCGATCGGTGCAGTTGACGACCAGCGCCTTGTCGGCAACGGTGGCGCTGCGGTCCGCCCAGGCGACCGCGCGGACGTTTGCGCCGAACTCCTTGGCCAAAGCCTCCGCCTTGTCCGCCGTGCGGTTGGTGATCAGGATCTCACGCGCGCCGTTTTCGAGCAGCGCCACGACAACCGCGCGTGAGGCGCCGCCAGCGCCCAGCAGCAAAATCGGTCCCTCGTCGGCGCGCCAGTCCGCACGCGCATCGCGCAGGCTCTGCACAAAACCGTTGCCGTCATTGTTGAAGCCGGACAGCGTGCCGTCCTCCTCGACGACGATGGTGTTGACGGCGCCGATGCGGCGCGCGGTGTCGTTGACGCGGGTGAGCAGCGCCATCGCCGTCTGCTTGTGAGGCATGGTGACGTTGCAGCCGCGGAATCCAAGCGCGACGAGGCCAGCCAGCGCGTCCTTCAACCGCTCGGGCTGAACTGCGAGCGGCACATAGACGCCACGGATGCCGTGGGCATTCAGCCAATAATTGTGAATCACCGGCGAGCGCGAATGCGCGACCGGCATTCCGATGACGCCGGCGAGTCCAAAGCCGTTTGCGGACATGCTTTCGATCCATCCTCCGTTGGCGCGACACCCGCTACGGCAGGCGTCGGCCGGCCCTTGCCGGCACCAAGGACGGCCGACGGACCTCTGCTTTTGTTCAACTGTACAAGATTATTAGGCGGAACGCCAATCGCAGGCAATCGGAATCTCGGGACGAGAAAATCGCGGCGGCAAATGCCGTGCAAAGAGAGGTGAGCGCCGGCCCTGCTTGGTTCCTGCACGTTGCCGTGAACGCGCAGCGGTGCGACGCTCTATCGCTCCACGTCGACCTGTTGACGGCCAGCAGCTTCGGAGCCCAGTTCCTTGAGCAATTGCACCGCCTGCATCAGGTCCGGTGTCAGGAAGCCTTCGCTGAACTTGCCGACGATGGGGCCGAGCAGCCGTTCGGCCTGCCCGACCTTGCCGGCGTCCCGCCAGAGGCGCGCCAGGCTGATTGCGGTCCTCAGCTCCCAGGATAGTGCACCCTGCTTGCGGGCGACGTCGAGCGAGCACTCATAGAGACCTTCGGCCTCATGGGCCGAGGTCGGCCCGCCCTCGGTGAGCGTGATCTCGCCCTGCAACCGATAGACTTCGGCGAGGTAGAAGTGATCGCCAGTGCGCCGTGCGGTTGCAAGCGCGCCGTCGAGCGCGCGCAGAGCCGCCTCGCGGAAGCCGGCCTTCGCATAGGCCTCGGCCAACAAGCACCTGAACCAGCAGCCGGCGAGCCAGGAATCCATCGCCTCGTATTCGTCGAGGCCGACGCGCATCTGGCTCAATCCATCGTCGACGTCGCCAAGCTGCGTCAGCGCCCAGCCTCGTAGGATCGCAGCCTGCTGCTTCCAGTGCAGGAAATTGTGCTCGGTGGCGATGATCATGGCGCGGTTGGCGTGATCGCGCGTGCCTTCGACGTCGCATAGGTGCTGGCAGAGATAGGCGCCGAACACCAGCGCGAAGGCGAGCGTGAAGGGATGACGGATCTTCTCGGCATTGGCGATCGCCTGTTCGCTGTGCTGGCGCGCTACATCGGGCTGGCCGAGGAACCACAGGAGATAGCCGAGATAGGACAGCGACACGACGCCGGGATCGGTGCCGTGCCGCACCACCAGGTCGGCGTGCAGATCCGCATTGTAGAGATTGACGCAGCGGCGCAGATGATGCTGAGCCGCCGCAAAACGCCCGCGATAGAGCATGGTCATCGCGATTGCGCGATGGGCCTCCATGAGATAGCCGGTCTGCTGCGCGGGCTGCGCCCGCTCGTTCAGCCGCTGGCGCTTGGCAAACTTCAACAGCTCGACGCTGAGATCGTGCGCGCGCGTCAGATCCGCGCGGATGAAATGGCAGACCCAGAGCCCGCGCGTCGCCGCAAACGTCTTCTGCTCGTCATCGAGCTGCTGGCCGAGCTCGAGGGCGCGGATGTAGTTTTCCTCGACCTCCTGCACCGCATAGCCCTTGGCCGCGATCAGCGCGTTGCCGAGCGCGATGCGCAGCTCGAGCTCGATCTCGCCCGCACCCTGCATGCGCGCATTGGCCTGGACGACGCTCAAGCCGCGGCGCAGATGCCCGATTGCCTCCAGATTGCCGCCGGTCTTCGCGGCCTGCTCGCCCGCCTTGAGCCAGAAGCTCGCGGCGCCTTCGCTCTGGCCGGATTCGGTCAGATGGTGGGCGAGAAGCTCGGGCTCGCGCGCGGTCTTCTCCGGGTACATCTCGGCGAGCACCTGGGCGATCCGCGAATGCAGCTTGCGCCGCTCGCTGTGCAACAGGCTGGCATGCGCCGCGTTCTGGATCATCACGTGCCTGAATGCGTAGAGCGCATCCGGCGGGTGACCGCGACGCACGATCAGGCCGGCCTCCTCCAGATGATCGAGCGCCGCCTCGATCTGGTCGGCGGGCGTGTTGGCGACGGCGTGAAGCGTCTCGTAGGAGAACTCGCGGCCGATGGTGGCGCCGATCTGCGCGATCTTCTTGAACGGGCCCATGCGGTCGAGGCGCGCCATCAGCGAGTCCGTCAGCGTCGCCGGGATCGCGAGCTGCCGCCACTCGCCGGACAGCACGTAGCGGCCGTGTCGTTCGGTCAGCAGGTTGGATTCGAGGACGGTCTTGGTCAATTCCTCCAGGAACAGCGGCACGCCGTCGGTCTTGACGATGATCTCCTCGACGACCTCCTTGGGAAGCTCCCGCCCTGCAACGCGCTCGACCAGGGTCGTGCGCAATTGCCGGCTCAGCCGGTTCAACACCAGCGTCGTGATGTGCGAATGCGCATTCCAGCTCGGCTGAAACTCCGACCGCGCGGTGATGACGACGAGGATCGGCTGGCCATGCACCTTGTCGACCAGGAGATCGATGACCTCGCGCGAGGTCGGATCGATCCAGTGCAGGTCCTCGAAGGCGATGACGAGCGGCTGCTCGCGCGCAAGCCCAAGCAGATGGTTGACGATGGCGGACACCGTCGCGTCCTTCTGCTGCTGCGGCGACAGGTCGAGCGGCGGGTAGCGGTCGCCCGTCGGGATCGACAGCAGCGCAGCGAGCAGCGGGGTCACCTGCGCGACCTCGCTTCCAGCGACGGCCACGGCGGCTTCGAGATTCGAGAGCGACATCGCAGTCGCGTCCTCGCGGTCGAGCCCGAGCACGAATTTGAGCTGCGCGCTGAACGGATGGAACGCGGTCGAGGTATAGTACGGAGAGCACTGCAACGAGATCTGCCTGTGCCGCTCACCCGCGATGGTTCCGAATATCTCCTGGACGATGCGGGACTTGCCGATCCCGGGCTCGCCGAACAGCACCACGACCTGTCCGTCGCCCTGCCTCGCCTGCTGCCAGCGCCCCGTCAGCAGCGAGACCTCCTCCTCGCGATTGACGCGCGGCGTCAGTCGCGTGCCCATGGAGGCGGCGAAGCGCGTCTCCACCCGCGAGGGCCGCACCACGTGCCAGGCCTGGACCTTCTCGGAAAGACCCTTGAGGGCCTGGATGCCGAGATTGCGGTAGTCGAACTTGCCCTTCAGCAGCGACTGAGTGGAAGCAGAGATGACCACTCCGTTCGGCGGCGCCAGCCCCTGGAGCCGCGCGGCGAGATTGACGGTTTCGCCGACTGCGGAATCGCGCTCCTCGGTGCCCTGACCGACGAGATCGCCGACCACGACGAGACCGGTGGCGATGCCGATGCGCACCGCCGGCGCGTGGCTCAGCGCACCGCGCGGCTCGACCGCGCGGGCCGTCGATAGCACCCGCACGATCTCGAGCCCGGCGCGCACCGCGCGCTCGGCGTCGTCCTCATGCGCGGTCGGATAGCCGAAATAGACCAGGATGCCGTCGCCGACGAAGCGGGCGGCAAAACCCTCATAATGCTTGACCACGCGGACGCAGGTCTCGCGGAAGCTCGCGATCATGTCGCGCACGTCTTCGGGGTCGAACCGGGCCGAGAGCGGGGTCGAATCCACCATGTCGCAAAACATGGTGGTGAGCTGCCGCCGCTCGGCCCCGACCTCGGCGCGCGCCGTTGCTTGCGGAGCTGGCGAGGGCCCGGCCGGTTCGGGCGAAAGCAGCGTCGCCATCGCACGGCGCAGCCGCTTGCGATCGCCGAGCGGCAGGCCGAGCTCGGCGAGATCGGCCTCCGTCAGGTCAGGCATGACGTCGAGGTCGAGCCGATGCTGTGCAAAAAGTTCGGTGTATTGGCCGAGCCCCGCGCCCTCAAGCCAGCCTTTCAAATCCGTTTCCGTCGCCGCGCCCGGCTCCGTCTCCAGCATGCTGCTTCCGTTCGACTGCCCACTCCGTCGAAGAGAATATGCCCTCAATCACAAACTTTGAGAGCCAAAACTCCACCTCGGACTGGACGCGTTTCACAGTTTTTTGAAGAATAGCTCAACTGGATCGAAAAGGCACGGCACCCCCGCCGGCGAGCGGGGTGTTTTGAGAGCTACACACCGAGCGGACTGAGGCGCGCCAGCGGCTCGGTACCCTCAGGGCGCCGCAGAAGCTGCATGACGTGGCGTTTCAGGCGCACGAAATCGGGCTCGGTCACGAGATCGTGGCTGCGCGGCCGCGCGAATGGCAGGACGAAATCCTCGATCACCCGCCCGGGCCTCGCGCTCATCACCACGATCCGGTCCGCCAGGAACAGCGCCTCGTCGATGTCATGGGTCACGAACACCGTCGTGGTCGGGATCTTGCTCCAGATGTCGAGCAGGACCTCCTGCATCAGGCTGCGCGTCAGCGCATCGAGCGCGCTGAAGGGCTCGTCCATCAGCAGCACGCGCGGCTGGTTGATCAGGACACGTGCAATCTCGACCCGCTGCTGCATGCCGCCGGACAGTTGCGAGGGATAGAACCGCTCGAACCCCGACAATCCGACCAGCTTCAGGATCTCGTCGGCGGCGCGCCGCCGCTCCACCTTGCCGACCCCGCGCATCTTCGGGCCGAAAGCAACGTTGTCCTGCACCCGTTTCCACGGAAACAGCGTGTGCTGCTGGAACACCATGCCGCGGTCCGGGCTCGGGCCGCGGATCGGCTGCCCGTCCAGGGCAAGCTCGCCCGCCGTGATCTTCAGGTGTCCGGCCAACGCACCGAGCAGGGTTGACTTGCCGCAGCCGGAAGGACCGAGCACACAGACCAATTCGCCCGGCGCGATGGTAAAGTTCAGGCGGTCCACCGCCTCGAAAGCGTCAGCACCTTCGCCGAGCGAGATCGATACACCGGCAATGTCGATGCGGCCGACGCCGCGCACCGGAATATCGGAGACGCGGATGTTCATCGCGCGACCGACGGGTTGCGCCAGGGCATCAGCAGCCGGCCGGCTGTCGTGAGCAGCCAGCTGCTGCCCATGCCGAGCAGGCCAATGATCAGCATGCCGACGATGATGTCGGCATAGTTTTGCAGCGTATAGGCCTCCCAGGTGTAATAGCCGATGCCGAACTGGCCGGAGATCATTTCCGCCGTGACCAGACAGAACCATGAGGTCCCCATGCCTATGGCAAGCCCCGTCACGATGCTGGGCGCGGCGTCCGGCAGCACCACCTCGCGCAGGATGGAGACGCCTGAAGCGCCGAGGCTGCGTGCGGAGGCAACCAGCCGGCGATCGACATTGCCGACGCCATGGACCGTATTGAGCACGATCGGAAACAAGGCGCCGATGAAGGTGATGAAGATCATCGACAATTCCGAGGACGGGAAGATCAGGATCGAGAGCGGGATCCAGGCCACGGCAGGAATCGGCCGCAGCAATTCGAGCGGCGGCAGCAGCAAATCACTCGCGGCACGCGACCGGCCGATCGCAAAGCCGAACACCACGCCGACAACGGCCGCCGCGCCATATCCGGCGAGCACGCGCCACAGGCTGCTCGAGATATGCGCGGCCAGCTTCGGCGACTTCAACAGCACGACGGCGGACTGGACGACCTCGGTCGGCGGCGGCACGTTGCGGAACGTGACGACTCCCAGATTGACATGCAGCGTCGCGGCGAGCTGCCAGAGGGCGATGCAGGCCAGGATGGAGAAGCCGCGGATCAACCATCGGGCACGCGCCAAGCCACCGGTTGCTGAGACGGTTGGCATCGTTCACCGGCTCGCAACGAGGGGCTCGCGCGCGGCGTTGAAGTCGACGACCTCGCCACCATGCTGCTTCGACCAACGCTCGGCGGCGTCCTTCAGCAGGAAGGCGCTCAACTCGCCATTCGCCGACCGGACGAACCAGGCCCGGTTCGCGAACAGCTTGATGCCGCTTTCACGATCCTGCGCATAGACGACGCGGATGGCCTTGCCGTCCTTCTCGAGGCCCGCGAGCGCCTTCAGTGCGCTCTCGGGCGAGGCATAGTGGCGGACATGCGGCTCGCCCTTGACCCAGATCTGCGCGACGCGGCTGAAGTCGGCGATCTCCGCGCCGGTCGTCGCATCCTTCGCCTTCAACGGAAGCTGCGCATAGTTCTTCAGCTCGGCATCATAGTCACGACCGACTTGCGCGAGCGCGGCACGGATGAACTTGTCGGTGACAAACTGGTTGATGTCGAGATCGCTGTCGGCGCGCTTGAGGAGCTTCAAGGTCTTGATCGAGGTCGCGACCGCCTGGCGATATTCGGGCTTCCAGGTGACGTCGCGGGTCTGGAGCCCCAGCGGGCCATGAAAGAGATAGTCGACCTCGGCCTCGATCCCGGTGACCTTGGCGACCAGCTCGCTGTATGTCTCCGGCTCCTCGGCGATCAGACGATCCGCTTCAATCGCCGCGCGCAAGTAGGCGACCACGACTTCCGGATATTTTTCGGCATAGTCGACGTCGACCAGCGCGCCATGGAACGTCGGGGCGTTGGCCTGCGCGCCGTCGAATATCTTGCGGGCAAAGCCGCGCCAGGGAAACAGCTCGGCAAACGGGACGAAATCCGCATGCGCCTCGACCTTGCCGGCCTGCAAGGCCGGTCCGGCGACTTCCGGCGCCTGTGTGATGATGTTGACGTCGGTCTCGGGATTCCAGCCCTTGGCCTCGATCGCACGCAACAGCATGCCGTGGGAGGTCGAGGCAAAGGGAACGGAGATCGTCTTGCCCTTGAGATCGTCGAGCGACTGCGCCGGCGAATTCGCCGGGACCACGATGCCGTTGCCGCTGCCCTTGGTGCTTCCCGACAGTACGCTGATGAAGAGGCTGCGGCGCCCGGCCTTCTGGAAGGCGACGCCGTTCAGCGATCCCGGAAAATCTGCCATCGCGCCGAAATCGAGCTTGCCTGCGACCATCTCGTTGGTCAGCGGCGCGCCGCTGGTAAAGTTCTTCCACTGAATGTCGTAAGTGACATCCTTGTACTTGCCGTCATGCGGCAAAAATTTCTCCAGGAGCTTGAGCTCGCGGATCAGCAAGCCACCGGTCGCGCAATTGATCGTGGTGTCCTGCGTCCCGACTGCAACCCTGATGGTCTCGGCACGCGACGACCCGACGAGAGCCATCGTGACGACGACGGCGGCGACGCTTCCCCTCACGGGGCCAAAAGAGATCATGCAACGGTCCTCGCTCGCAATGGCCGGGCTGCCCGCACCGGCACGAAGTGACTCGCCGGCAACTATTGGATTTCGCTCGTTCGCGTTGAAGCAATTACTTGCGTCGCGCACTCGCGACAGCCCGTGTGGCAATTTCGTCGTCGTTTCGAACGCCTGACATCGAATGATTTTTCTCGGGAGCAAGCCGTCGACAGATGAAATCGTTTCAACGGCACGCGCCTGGCGCAAGAGCTTTGCTAAGTGCACGTGGACGCCTTCAAAGAGATGGACATTCCACCCGCATCGCACTTACCTAGTTGCGAATGCCGAGCGCAGACGGACAGCGATGACGACACCCAAAGAGGCGGCGACGACGTCGCGAGGCCGAAGGCTTCCGGCCCTCGGGCTCGACTGGCGCCATGCGGAGGACATCGGAACCGCGCGCGCCCTGCGGGCCACGACAAATGCTTCGGCATTGTTCATGAGCGAGACGGTCGACGGCCTGAACGTCGGCGCGCATTTTCTCGACCGCCTGTCGGCTACACAGAAGGCGCGGGTCCAGGCGGCCGGCCGCACTGTCGTCGTGCCGCAGGGCGCCATGGTCTTCGGCCAGGGCGAGGGGCATGACGGCATCTTCATTATCCGGCGCGGTCAGGTGCGCGTCTACTACACGGCGCCGTCGGGACGCGAGATCACGCTGGCCTACTGGACGCCGGGGCATTTCATCGGCGGCCCAGAGATCTCCGGCGGCGGCATCCATATGTGGTCCGGCATCGCCATCGAGACCTGCGAGATCACGGTCCTGTCGGGCGCGGCGCTGGCGAAGCTGCTCACGGATATGCCGACCTTCGCGTTGGCGCTGATCGACGGGCTGATCGCAAAGGGCAAGTGCTATTCCTCGATGGCGCAGATGCTGGGAACGCGATCGGTGATCGAGCGGCTGGCCCAGCTTCTGCTCAACCTGTCGGAGCTCCACGGCAATCCCGACGGCGATACGATCGTCATCGACCGCAAGATCACCCATGACCAGATCGCAGCCATGGTCGGCTCAACCCGGCAATGGGTGACCATGATGCTGAAACGCTTCCAGAACCGCCGCATCATCGCCATTGACGGCAGCGTGATTCGCATCAAGCGGATCGACCTGCTGGAGAAGATCCTGTTCAAGGACTAGATCAACCTCATCGCGCTTTAGCGCCGGCGGCGCCGGATCACCGCGCCTCTTCAAAGCCCGCGAGCACCGACGTCAGGTTGGCGCCGAGGATATCCGAGAGATAGCCGCCTTCCTGCACGAACACGGTCGGCAGTCCCATGCGCGCGATCGCCTGACCGATACGGCGGAAGCCCGGTGTGGTGACGCTGAGCCCCTTCAGCGGATCGTGCTCGGAGGCATCGAGGCCGAGCGCCACGACGAGCGCGCCGGGCGCGAATGCGTCGATTGCGGTCTTGGCGCGCGCGAGCGCCTGCATGTAGCCGTCATCGCCCGTGCCGATCGGCAGCGGGATGTTGAGATTGGTGCCGAGCCCCTCGCCCTCGCCGCGCTCATGGGCATAGCCCCACACGAACGGATAGTACGCGACCGGATCGGCGTGGATCGAGATGGTGTAGACGTCGGGCCGCGTATAGAAGATGCCCTGCGTGCCGTTGCCGTGATGCACGTCGACGTCGAGGATCACGACGCGCTCATGCCTGAGCCGAAGATGCGCGGCAGCGATCGCGCTGTTGTTGAGGAAGCAGAAGCCGCCGGCCATGTCGCGATAGGCGTGATGGCCGGGCGGACGGCAGAGCGCGTAGGCAGCAGTCTCACCGTCCATCACGAGCTGCGCTGCCGTGGTCGCAACATCCGTCGCCGCGCAGGCCGCAGCCCAGGTGCCGGGCCCGATCGGCGCGGCGGTATCGGCGGTGTGCCAGCCGAGCTTGCCGACGATGTGCGTCGGATAGGTCGCGGCATGGCGCACGGGATGGATGTTGCCGATCATCTCCGGGCCAGAATCGCCGAGCGCACTCCAGGCGTCCCAGGCCCCAGAGAGGAAGGTGAGATATTCCGGACTGTGAATCCGCGCGCGCGGTCCCTGCCCGAATGTGATCGGCTCGACCAGTTGATGCTTGCCGTCCCGCAAACCCTTGAGCAGCCGGTTCGCGCGCTCGGGTTGCTCGGTCGTGCGCTTGACGACCCCGCGCACCAGGAAGAATTGCGGATCGTGGCTGCGATGCAGTTCGGTATAGACGGCCTTCACGTGGGTGGCTCCATGACCTTGGGATCGGATGACGTCTTGATCCCGGCGGCGCGACGATGCAAGCGAGAACGGTGTCGCATCCTGCGTGCCGGTCCTGCGTGGAGCGCGGATCGCGGCTCAGCAACGGCCGCGTTGCAGGCAATGCTCGCGGCCCTGCTGATCGGTGCGGAAGGCCTCAATGAAGCCGCCCTGGCGCTGCGTGACGAAGACCGTCTTGCCGTCGTCACCGCCGAAAGCGAGGTTGGTCGGCTCCTTGCCCTTCAACGCGACCTCGCGCTGAACCGCCCCGTTGGGCTTCATGATCGAGATCGTGCCTTTGAGAATGCGCGCGACATAGAGTCGGCCGCTGACGTCGGTGCGCAGGCCGTCGATGGTGTCGGGCTGGAACGTCTTGATCAGCTTCGCGTCGGTGAGCTCTGCGCCGCGGATCGTGTAAGACCAGACCTCGCCGCTGTTGGATTCGCCGACATAAAGCATTTTGCCGTCCGGGCTGAGATCGATGCCGTTGGTGGTGCCCATCGCGCGCGGCGCCGTCATGAGCTGGCCCTGCACCGACCCGTCCCTCACCTTGGTGATGCGCCAGATATGGCCCTCACGCCCCTTCCAGTTCGGATCGCTCGCATAGATCGTGCCGTCGCGCGCGATCGTCATGTCGTTCGGCTGCTTCATCTCGTCGGAATGAAACCAGAGTCGCGGCTCCGTGGTGCCCTTGGGTAGCGCGAAGATGTTGTGGCCCTTGTAGTCGGCAACGAACATGGTGCCGTCGCGATCGAAGCGGATGGAGTTGCCGACGCTGCCTTGCGGAAGCTCCGCGAACGTCCCGGAGGCCGCTCCGCCCGCCGGCAACCTGCCGATCGTGCCGGGCTTGCCGAGATTGACCACGAACAGATTGCCGTCGAGATCGACGGCTGGCCCTTCGATGCCGAAGGTGTATTCGCCCGCGGGCGTCACCTGCGCGCTTTCGAACAGCTTCGTCTCGCCAAAGGCCGGCTGAGCGGCGATCGCCAGGAGCACGCTACTGCAAAGGCACCAGATCGTTCTGCTGGATGTAGTAGCCATCGTCGTCGGTGCATTCGCCGTTGAGATATTGATCGGCCGGCCGGTAGAACCGGCTGAAACCGGCTTTGTCTACAGCGGTCCTTTGTGTCACGACGACGACCTTGGTGGCCGGCATTTCGCCGCATTCCTTGCTGGTGCGCGAGACGAATTTGCGCGTCGGCGGGCCGGGCTTGATGCGCATACGTGTTCCCGGAACCATATTTGCAACCAGTGAGTCCGCAAAGTCGAGCAGGCGGGCGTAGCCGGGCTCGGTCTTCGCCAGCGCTTCGCCGCCCGGCGGCATCAGCTTCTCCGCGCCGAGCCCGCGCAGGCGCGTGCGCAGCTTCCCGGACCCGGGATCGCCAGGATAGATCCAGCCGTCCTGCGACAACATGAAGCGCAGCACGGTCTGGTCCTTCTCCGCGTCGGATTGGCCCTGCTTCAATCCAAAATCCGAATGGCAGCCGACGCAGTGTTTCTCCACGAGCCCCTTGCGCAGCGCCGAGAGCCGATCCCTGTTCTGCGCATCCTTCGCAACGAGGGCGGCGAGCTGCTCGATCTGCGCCGCGCTACGCATGTCGCAGGGGAGCGGCTCCGGCGCATTGCCATCAGTGCGGTCGATCCGGATCACGGTCTGGTTCTTGTCCTCGACCAGCCAGATCGCGCCATCCTCCGCAACGGTGATGCCGACGGGTGCGCCCTGCGGCCGCGCGCCGTTGACGCGGTGCCAGCCAGCGATCAATTCCTCGAAGGGTGCCGCCGCGACCTCGCCCGCGCCAGTCTGGAAGCTGCGCGTCGGCTGGGCGGCGCAGCTCACGTGGTAGCGGACCGGCGACGGACTCATCTTGGGGAAGCCGTGATCGTCGACGTCATAGGCCAGGAGACGGCTGCCGGTCGGACGATAGCCATGAAGGGCTATCAGCAACCTGCCTTCCAGCTCCGGAAATTTTTGGCCGTGGTAGTAGAGCATGCCGAGCGGCGCGCCATGCGGTGGCAGCAGCGAAAACGGCTGCTTGTAAAGGGCGCCGTTGGTGCAGAGGTTTTTGTAAGGACCCGATCGCAGCACCAGCCTGAATTCCGGGCTCACCGTCGAGAGGTCGTAGCAATAGGGCCAGCCGTAGTGCTTGCCCCGCTCGATCGCGTTGATTTCCTCGTTCGGCGTGAAGATGTCGGGCAGATCGCGGCCGTTTTCGCCTTGCAGGAACGCGTAGCCGGGATCGGGAAATTGCGGGTGCAGCGCCAGCGCCATCGAGTTTCGAAGGCCGCGCGCATAGACCTCGTGCGGCGGATTGGGATCGTTGGGCTTCAACGCGGAAAAGACGCCGCCTGAAGGCGGCGTGAACATCCAGATCGCGGCAAGCGCCGAGGCGCCTTCCGCCGGCGCGCATGGCCGCGTGATCGGCGGGTGGGTGATGCAGTCATCGCTATGCGAACCGACATTGACGAACAGCCGCCCGGTGCGGTCGAACGCGAACTGCTTGAGCGGATGCGCGCTCTCGTCGAGCTTGGTGCCGTCAGGCAGCGTCAGCCGGCGGCCCGGCAGGCGATGAAGGATGGTCTCGACCGTGCTGCGCGGATTGTCGGCAAGCGGATCGACGCGGAAAATCGTCTCGTCGGTGGAGGCATAGAGTTTCTTGTCGGGACCGATCGCCAGACCGAAGGGATATTCGATCCCCGTGATGAGCTCCTTGATCCGCTTGCCCTCGGCTGCGCGGGGATCGAGCAGCAGGAGCTGGCCATCAGTGTGGCCCCAGCCGCCCATGTCGGCGACCACGAACAGCTCATGACCGGGGATCTGGATGATCGACCGCGGGAATTTCAGATGATCCTCCTCGCTGGCGACGAGACCTGCACAAAACCCTTGGCGGAGGTCGATCTTGAGTCTCGGGAAGGCGAGATCGCCGCTGCCGCAGGTATCGGTGCCGATCGCGTAGCCGCTTCTCCGGATCGGCTCGGACGATGCCGGTGGCGCAAGGCCAAGCCCCGCAGCCAGCAGAGCGCATGCGAACACACACAGCCGGCCATAGGCTTTTCTCACGAATTGCAAGACTTCCCCCTCCCTCGACCCCGGCAAATCGAGAGTTCCATGCCTCCGCTGCGCCGTCCAGCCGAAGGTTAAGAATCCGTAACGCGCTCACCGTCCCGTGAATCAGAATATCCGTAATTTCCCTTACCGGGTTGAACCCGAATATTTCCGACAACGTCAGAGTGTTATGGGTTGATTGCGTCCGAATCGCTTCGTGGAGGAGGCGGCTATGGTCCAAGTTTTTTTTCACTGCTCGAATAC
>NZ_JBANBK010000084.1:0-36248 GCF_053572325.1 Bradyrhizobium sp. UFLA05-112
TCGATGAACCGATCTCGTTGCCAGACGGGAGAAAGCTGGTCACGCTGCTCGACGCTGGCGAACACATCGCGGCGTTGAAGGCTGTACACGATCGGCCGGAATGGCAAGCCGCGATGGAAGCGCTGATCCTGGTGGCCGAGCAAGGCGGCCCGACGATGTTTGCCCGGATCGGCATCATGCGAGCCTTGAACAGCGATCAGGTCCAAGAGTTCGCTCCCCGCCAGAAAAAGCCGTATTGGAGCCAGCGCAAGCTATCGAAGCGCTGATGATGCCTCGTCTCGAGATTAGGTCCCGTCTACGCGATCTCGAAAACGTCGATACCTTTGCGGGGACGGCTCGGCGTTCGAAAGGTCGTCCTCACCGAGAATCGCCGGAACGAGTTCGTCGTTCACGACCTTCTCCATCACAAATCGCACAAGCTTAGAGCGCGAGATTCCGCGCTCCTTTGCGGCCTTCTGCAGATACTCAACTTTCAAAGGAACGACGATATTCTTGATCGTCACAATGTGCCTCCGTGATGTTCCGTTGTTTTTTTGGATCTTTGACCGGCAAAATTTGGCAAGAAATGGAAAGCACTGTGGCGACATACCAACGTATAGTTCGTGAAGTTCTGACGGCATTTGCAGATCCCGAAAAGCGCACCCCTGTCCCGGAGCGGATATTGAGCGACGCCTTCCTAAGCGGAGTTGATCGGGCGCCGGTTAGAGGGGAGCGCCCTTGCACCGGTGGGTTAGTCGTGCGGGGCGAGATGCTCGACGAGACGCTCCACGCGATTGCCGAGCTGACAAGTCCGAGACCAAACTGAACTGACTCGCAATCCGCGAGGTGCTGCCCTACCTTGGACTCTGGTCCAGGGAGTTGCGTATGCGTAAGTCGCCTTCGATCACCCCCTCCGATCGGCTCGATCGTGATATCTATCTGGTGCTGGAGGATTTCAGCAGCGGCCCGGCCTGGCGCGAAAGCGACGAAGACCGGACCGACTACCGCACCGTGATGAGCGATCTCCTCACCGGCCAATACGACCTGCCGCTGCGCGTGGTCGCGTTCAATACGGCCGAGGGCTGGTCACGCGACGCATCGAGAGAGGTTGCCGAGGAGCTGTCGCAGCGCGTGGCCGACGAAGGGCGCGAGGTGTCCGTGGCGGTGCAGGAGTTCATCGAGCGCTTCACCGGGCGGGCGCTTGGCGTGCAGTTGTCGTTGCCGCTGCGGGCGTTCTAAGACTTGTGTCGGCCCGCTCATGAAACTCACCGCCGAACGCCCCTTCGCCACCCCCGAGGCCGCCGCACGACAACTCATCGAGATCGCCGCTGGCATTGAGCCCGTCCAAGACGGCCGAATCCATATCGAGAAGATCAACGCGCCGTTCCTCTACACACTGAAAGCCACCGGCCCGGAGTTCGGTGCGGGCATCAAGATGGCGGTCGAGCGCGGCTGGCTCGAGCTGCACGAGAGCGGCACCTATGTCCGGGTCTTGAATGCAGAGGCCGCCAACTGAGGCTGCCCCGCGCTTCATTTCTTGGTTGGCAGCTTCGCCGGGACTTGCGGCGTTGAACTGACAATCCTCACACCCTCATCGGACGAGTGACTTTTAATCGTCTCCAGAACCAGAAAGAATTTTTCCGCGAGCATTGCGGTCCTCCCCTGGCAATTGATTTTGGGAATAAAATAGCATGACTCGTGAAAAAAAGCCCTTAATTCCGAACGGGCGTGGGGCTAGGCTGAATGACCGATCGAGGCTGGGGCCGCTGTTTTGAAGGTCCGATTGAGATCGCCGACCGCAAGCTGCTGACCTTGCGCGACGCCGGCGAGTACATCGCTGCTCTGCCGCCCAAGGTGCACGATGCGCCCGAATGGCACGCCGCCGCAGCGCGCAAGCTGGTCGAGCTGGCCCGAGTATCGAGCCGATACAGGACGGTTGCAGACAATTGGCGGGCCGGCTGCAGCGACCCACTATGTCGGACTTTACATCTGCCGTCTCACACTTTCGAGAAATCGTCGTTTCTCGCCAGGGCGCGTAACCTTGGGAAGCTCCGTAATACGGTTCATTGAAATTATTGCACGGTGCGACGCTGGTCGGACTTGAGGCAGACGCCGCGTATGACCCACCGCACAATGCCTGCTGATGAGTATCGTTCGATTGCATCCGCATATAGAGAGCAAGCGGGTCAGGCCGGAATTTCCGCAAGACGAGCTTCTCGTCTGACGAACATAAGCCGGACGTTCAGCGGTCTGGCGAGCCAACTTGAAATGCTCGAGGCCGATGTGGCTGTGGTGCGAAGGACCCTGCGATCCGGAACGTGAATTGGGATGAGCGCGAAGGCATCTTGATCGCCTTGCCTCTTCCGCCCTTATTGGCGCTGGCTCAGTCAGGATGGCACCGTCAGCAGCAAACGGTGTTGCCGCTGATGCGTGGGCGCGGCTTCGGCACTCGACTAGAACAAACTCAATCAACTCGCCGTACGGCTACGCGTCCGCCATGGGCTTCGACGATTGAACGGCAGATTGTTAGTCCCATTCCAATGCCGTTGGGTTTTGTCGTGTAGAATGGTTCAAAGAGACGTGACACTATTCCAGGCGTGCGCCTATTGAATCGACGATCCGTCCCCATTTCTCGGTCTCGTTGGCAATGAACCTGGAATAGTCCTCGGGAGAGCCGGGGACGGCCTTCGCACCCACCTCGGCGAGTCGTGCCGCGAGTTTCGGATCGCCGAGGCTCCTGTTGATCGCCTGATTGAGCTCCAGGACGACCACCTCTGGGGTGCTCTTCGGCGCGTTGAGACCGTTCCATATGGCTGCTTCATAACCGGGCAGAAAGTCAGCCATGGCGGGAACCTCTGGCAGTGACGGAGAGCGCTCTGCGGCACTGACGGCCAACGCGCGCAAAGCCCCGGTCTTGATGAATCCGATCGCTCCAGGCAGGGTGGCGAAGTAGACGTGAACGCGCCCTCCGAGCAGATCGGTGATGGCTTCAGCGTCGCCACGGTACGAAATGTGCAGCATCTTGATGTCGGTCATCATCTTGAACAGCTCGGCCGCGACATGCGGCGGGCTGCCTGCTCCGCTCGACGCAAAGTTCAATCCGCCCGGATCAGCCCTTGCCCTTGCGACGAACTCGGTGACCGACTGTGCAGGGAATGCGGGATTGACACACATCACGAGCGGCGTGCTGGCGATCATCCCGATAGGGACAGTGTCACGAATGAAGTTGAATTTCAGATTTCGGTAGAGGGTTGCGTTTATTGCATTCGCTGCCGAAGCGACCAGCAGTGTGTAGCCGTCAGGTGCTGCGCGCACGACCTGTTCGGTCGCAATATTCGTCGCGGCACCGGTATGGTTCTCGACAATGAAGGGTTGGCCGAATTGCCGCGACAGCCAATGCCCGACGAGGCGCGCCACGATATCCGTGTTGCCGCCCGGCGAAAAGCCGACGATCAAATAAACGGCCCTGTTCGGATAGGAGGCCGGCGCGGCGACCACGCGGCTTGCGGATGCGGCGATGCTGGCCGCACTGAGCTGAAGGAATTTGCGGCGTCGGAGCATGATAGCTCTCCTCCGTTCCAGGAAGAGACACTGCCAACTAATGCACAATTTCCAAAAATGCAGACCAGGCCCGCGCCCGGTCCATCGACACTACCTCAATGGCGGTAGCGGCGGCAATAGTCGACCACGATGTCCATGAAGACCTTGGCTGCCGGTGACAGCGAGCGGTCGCTGAGAGAGCAAATGCAGAAGACCAGCGGATCCGACGCAAATTCCCTCACGCCCGCAGAATTGAGCGAGCCGGCCGCCAACTCCTGCTCGATCGCAAATCGCGGCAGCAGAGTGCAGTTGTTGCCAATCCCGGCGACTTCCTTGATGAGAGCCAGCGAGTTGGTGACGCAAAATGCGTTCGGTTCAAATCGATGTTTTGCGAAAACACGATCAAGCTGCTGGCGAAGACCAAAGGACGGCTCGGTCAGGACGAAGGGGAAACCACCTAGCTCATGCAGCGACAGCAACTTTCGCCCGGCAAGGGGGTGCGTGGGTGACAAAGCTGCGACCATTCTGTCGCGGAAGACTTCCAGTCTCGTGATGTTGTCGCGGGCCGGAGCATTCAAGATCATGCCGATCTCGGCAGAGCCCGCGATTAGTGCCTCTATTGCCTCGTCGGTGCTGCTCATTCTGACGTGGAAGGTCACATCCGGATATTGCACGTGAAAACGATTGAGGACCGGCGCCACAAAGCTCTCGATCGCGGTTTGGAAGCAATAGACATCAACATTTCCAGCCTGAAGATCTTGCAATGCCGCGATGTGGGACTTGACGCGCGAGAACTCGCGCATCACGCCATCGATTTTCGACAACAGGATTTCTCCGGCCGCCGTAAGTTTCATGCCCTGGGCGCGCCGGTCGAAGATCGGCGCACGAAGCTCGTGCTCGAGTTTTGCGATCTGTCGGCTGATGGCTGATGGCGAGACATGAAGCCGGTCCGATGCCGCGCGGATCGAGCGGGCCTGGGCCGTGGCGCTGAAATAGCGAAGGGCCGTGAAATCCATGTTCTGGACCTCCGATGGTGTTGCGTTTTCGGCAACAGGATGGTGCCCACATTGATATGGCGTCAACACCGGTTCGGGTCAATCGTTTAGCGGCAACTAATCCTACCCGACGGAGAACGCGATGCCCTTCATTCAAATATTGCCCGACCCCGGGATGAACTACACCTTTAACCGGCCGCTGCTTGACGGTACGTCACCGGCGCGCCTCAAGGAACTCGGCGCGATCGCGCCGCGCATCAAGGATTACGATTCCTGGTATGCGGTTTGGCTGGAAGTTGCCAAAAGGGCGGAAGCCGAGAAGCGGCATCTGGACGCCGCCTCCTACTATCACGGCGCGGAGTTCTATTTGCCCGCCGGCGACGTGCGCAACGGCCTCTACGACGACTTCGCGCGCAACTGGGCGCTCGGCATGAAAGGAGTCGCCGGTTACGAGCGCGTCGTGATCCCGTATCCCGGCGGTCATCTCCCGGGCTTTAGGCTTCAGGCAAAAGGCAAGGAACGCAGTACGCTCATCTTCACCGGTGGATACGATTCATTCGTCGAGGAGTTCTATAACTTCCTTCTGCCCCTGACCGATCTTGGAATTACCGTCATCGCCTTCGATGGACCCGGCCAGGGCGGTGCCTTGCGGCAGGGAATTTATCTGGACCACGCGTGGGAAAAGCCCGCCAAGGCGGCGATCGATTACTTCGAGCTCGATGCCGTTGATTGGCTGGGTGCCTCCTGCGGAGGTTACATGTCAATCCGGGCGGCGGCGTTCGAGCCCCGCATCAAGCACATCATCTCGATGCCCACCTCCTATTCGGGTCTCGACATGACACTGAAGCAAATGCGGCCCGGCAAGGCGCAGGATCTGATCTCGCGGTTCAACGCCGGCGATCGCAAAGGGACCGAGCAGATCGTGGCCCAGGAGCGCCTGCCGAGCTCCGTCTTCGAATGGTGTGTTGTCCAGGGGATGCACATCACCGGCACCAAGACGCCATTCGATTTCCTGACGGCTATTGCGAAGCACTCGCTCGACGGAATCTTGCACAACGTCAAGCAGGACATCCTGCTGACCGAGGGCGAGCAGGATCATCTGTTCGATGTCAGCTGGGTCCATCGGACCATGCGCGAGCTCGTCTGCGCCCGGTCCGTGACGACGCGGATATTCACGGCGCGCGAAGGTGCGGAACAGCATTGCCAGCTCGGAAACTCGGCGGCCGCGCGTCACGCCATCGTCTATTGGCTTGCCAGCTTCTACCCCGGCATGCCGGTTAGCGAGAGCACGAAGCCGACCAGCGTCGCCGCCTGATCGCGGTGCATGCCTCGAAAAGGCACATCATCACCTGAGCATTCGATCAGGGATCGTGAACTGAAGGCAGTCAAGTCCAGACAAAGGGTGATCAAATGAACCTGCCACCCCTGACAGCAGCAGCCCTTGCCGCGGCGCTCGTTGCCGCGGCTTCTGTCCTCGCTTTTTCACAGCTTCCTGCCCTGTTCGTGTGGGCCGCCTTTATCGGCTGGGCGAGTTACGACCACTCCGGGGCGACCCGGCAGGCGGCGGTACGCTCGTCATCCGCGCTCGCATTCGGCTGCATCATGGCATGGCTGGTTGCCCTCATCGTTGCGGTTCGCGGGCCGTCGGCGAATGCAACACTCTTGACGCCGGCCGTTGCCGGCATCGCCTCGTTCCTGATTGTGACTGCTTCGCGCATGCTATCGCTTTGCATCGTACCGGCGGCCTTTTACGGATTCGCCTCGACATTTGCTTGTCTCAGTCTCTCGCCCGGAGCGTTCACGGTCGATGCCCTGATCTCGCCAAGCTTGTGGAACGCCATTTTCAGCGTCCTGGTCTCGCTGCTCGCCGGCACTGGCCTCGTGATCATCCATGGCTGGCTCGCGAGCGCACTTGCCGGTCATGGCGGCTCGGTAAGGGTCAGCCTTTCCAATGCGCATGCACCAAGCCGGAACACGCCATGACCGAAACCATGACCATCCTCGCCTCGCTTGCGCCAGTGTTCCTTGTCATGGCGCTCGGCTATGCGGCTGGTCGGACAAGAGAGTTCGACAACCGCAACGTCGATTCGCTCAATGTGCTGGTCATGGATTTCGCGCTGCCGGCGGCATTGTTTACGGCGATGGCACAGGCATCGCGCCAGGCCATGATCGACCAGGCTCGGCTCGCGCTGGTGGTGCTGGCGGCGATGCTCTTCGCCTATGGCATGACATACTTTGTACAGACCCGCGTGTTCGGCGACGACCGGCGCGAGAGCGCACTGATCGCATTGACCGCATCCGGTCCCAATGTGGGATCCGCCGGTCTTCCGATCGTCGTCGCCCTGTTCAACAAATCGGCCTCGGTCTCGGTGGCCGTCACGGTGGCCGTGGCAGCCATCGTGGTCACACCGCTTACCCTTCTGCTGTTGGAGTCTGGGGCCGGCAAGAGCCGCAATGTCACGGCCGTCGTCAAAGCTGCGCTGGCCAAGCCGATCGTGATCGCGCCACTGCTCGGGCTCGCGTGGTCGCTTCTCGGCCTGTCGCCTCCGTCGCTACTCGACAGCACGCTCGCCCTGGTCGGCCAGGGGGCGTCCGGAACTGCCTTGTTTCTCACCGGTCTGGTGTTGTCCGCGCAGCCAGTTCGGCTCACGACAGATGTGGGGGTGGCAGCCATGATCAAGAACGTGCTGCAGCCGCTGATGACAGCACTGCTCGCGATTTCGCTGCTCGATAGTGCGGACGCGCGTATCGCGGTCATGTTGATGGCGGTCCCCTCCGGTGCCTTCGGCGTTCTCTTTGCGATCCGTTACAATGTTGCGTCCGTGCGGGTTGGAACAACCTTAATCGTGAGTACAATTGCCAGCATCGCCACCCTCACGACCGCAATTCTTCTGTCAGCTACCTTGTGATGGGCGTGACAGGTCAATTCTGGCAATTTGTGTCCCAGCCCAAAGGGCCTCTCGGGGTCAAACAACCGCAGGGAGTTTGTCTTGGATCGCTTGCGCCTGACGCTCGAAGCAATCATTGCAAACTCCCGCTGGTTGATTGCTCCATTTCTGCTTGGCCTGATACTTACCCTCGCGGGACTGCTCTACAACTTCGTGCTGAAATTGTTCGATTTTTTCGCGCGCGCCCGGATCGCCGATCCGTCCGAAATCATTGTTGGAAGCCTGAAGCTGGTTGACGTCGCTCTCACGGCCAATTTGATCGTGATTGTGATTTGCTCGAGCTACGAGAACTTCCAGGCACCAATTGACGTGCAGCGGCGGCCGGCTTGGCCAGCCGGCCTGGCGAACGTCGGCTTCTCGGGCCTGAAGCAGAGGCTGCTCGCATCCATTGTCGCCATCGCGGCAGTGAATGTGCTGGAATGGTTCCTGGATATCGAACACAACGCGGACAGCAGCAAGCTCGGATGGCTCATTGCGATCATGTTGGGGTTTGCGCTGACGATGCTCCTCTTGGCAGCCGCAGAGCGTATCGGAGAGAGAGAGCCGCCAAAGCACTAGATGCTGCGCCAGCGATGATCGCCGGGAAGTACGGCAACATTATCAACATCAGCTCCGGCACGGTTTGCAAAGGTGCGCCGCTGATGCTGCATTACGTCACCTCGAAAGGCGGTATCGTTCGAACTCGGCCCGTACAATATTTGAGTGAACACTTTGGCACTTGGTCAACCCCGTTCGCCCAGCATTCCCTTGATCTGCATCAAGCGATTTCGGGTGCCTCGTGAAAGCGTTCAGCAGGGTGGGAAGTCAATCAAGGAGAACAGGTCATGTCTGTGAGCTTCTTTGAGACCAAACCTCGCGCCTTCGATCCTGTGGCCGCCTCCGGGCTCACCAAAGAGGCTCAAGAAGCCGCGAACGCAGCCTTGAAGGCATTGGCCACTTGGCGAAACGAGATTGCCGACACGAACCAGAAAAATGGCGAGCGCGTCCTCGACCAGATGGCGGTGGCCGCGAAGACACTTGGGTGGCCAACGCAGATCGTTGATGCCGCCCGCACACAATTGAAAAGCGTTGCCGAAATCCAAGTTAAGACGATGGATCAAATGATGGACGTTTGGGAAGAGCAGCTCAAATTGCCGAACCCGATGACCGCGTCACCATCGGCGATGCTGTCAAAACTCACATCCTTGCCGGGTCTCACAACAGGTCCAGCTACAGCAGCGAACCCAGTCGAAGTGTGGATGAAGCTAGCGGAGCAGTGGCAACGAGCGTGGATTGCGCCCTTCGGCGCAACGGACAAGCGGCAGTAGGTAGCGTGAGGGTAGGCAAGCGCACTGCGTAGTAGCCCATTGTGTCCGGCGAGCCCTCGACCGCAATCCCTAGCACCTGAGACGAAATCACGCGACACCAATTACGGCGGCTCGGTCCGGGCGGCGGCAGAGTGGGCGGCGAAGCGCGCAAGCAAGCCGACCGGCTCGTGTGCGAGGCTTGGAATAAGCGGATGCTCGGTTTTCGAGATCCCCTCCGCCTTATGCGCGCGAACGAAGCAAGCTATAAAAAGGGGCATACGATGAAGTATCAAATCTGGTTTATGAAGCCATCGTTTCTTCGCGATGTCGTTGGTAGCTCGCCCAATCCCAATAACCTCTCGGCTACTCATGTTCACTTGAAGGATATCGAAGCCGATAGTCAGGAAAATGCATTGTCTCGCATGCGAGCGGAGAACTGGTCACCGAACGGTGAAGGTCTCGATTTGCTTCAGAGCAAAGGACTACAGCATACAACCATGACGATCGGCGACGTACTCGTGGATGAAAGCGATGCTGTCTATCTCGTCACCGGCATTGGGTTCAGTTTGCTGCCGAAACATGAGGAGCCGCGTCGATAACTATCATGAAAGGCTGAATTGAGGCCCCGAGAAATGGCATCTGGACGACGCTCAACAGAGATCGCGTCACGAAGTCCAAGCCGGTGCCGGGACCGCATCGGGGCCTACGGCTTCCTGACGACAGTGCCAAATGCAATTTTCGAGCTCATCCAGCCGAAGGCTGGATGCCCGCGATCCTAACGACCCGATGAAGATATCTGAATGCGCGAGGCGTAGGCGCTGCAACGGCCGTTGCCGGATGACGCGCTCGTTCCCGATCCGGAACGCGGTGAAGCAAAGTGGCGAGCGTTGCAGATTTACAACCCGCGCAGACCTTCGAGATATTACGCTGGTCCGTCTTATTTCATGTCTATGCCAATATAATCAGCGGGGGCGAAAAGTGTTTGATGTCTATCGCAATGATAAGCGCGAGTTGCTCGTTCTAAGCAAAGGCTCTGCGATACCGACGCTCAGTTCGAGACATGAGTGGCGGAAGAGCAGACAAAGAGTCTTCAGAGTGAGCAACGGAAATCAGGTCAGCCGTTCAGAGATACGGCTATTACGTCCGCAGCTGCGGGCCACCAAGAAGCGCACGATCTAGGTCGAGCAGCTCGGCGGCCGGTATTCTAGCACTACTTTGGCAGAATCTGTTTGCGCCAGTGTTTTTCAAGGATTTTTTTCGGCAGTATGGACACCGTTGAGACGGCGGCCGAAGGATGAGATCGACGATGGCGTGACGTACGGCGGGCATGGTTGGCTGAGGCGGAGGTCCGTTGATTCTTTTTTTTCATCGCGCCACGCCTGCGGAATGCTGCGCTTGCCTGGCTTCGTGCCGGTTCGGCGTCCGGTGGGGCGGCCCCGACGAGGCAAGCCACCCAAGGTAGTAGCAATGCGCTCTCGCCAGTTGACGGCTTTCTTTGGCATTACCGATTCACTCGCAGAAAATTGTCAATTTTGTTACACTGCGAGCGCGACGACATTGTCGGCGGCTGGCGAAGGTTCCGACAAGAGTCCGACGCGCGCGATGTCTTCTATGGAGTACTCGGTAATGTACTTCGAGTAATGTTTTTCAATCATCGCGACGCTGGTGTTGTGCAGGGATGCCACAAGCCGGATAGGCACGTTCGCCAGCAGCATCCTGACGATCGACGAGTGGCGAAGTGCGTACATCGTCACCTCGGCGGGATCGAGTCCAATGGCCTTGACGACGCTGTCAACCTGACGATGGCAATTCTGCCCCGGAGCCTTGCCCCAAGCCAGGCCGTCGCGCTGCAGCAGCAAGGGCGCATCGCCGGCGCGGCCCTTCGCTGCTGCCCTCAGTTTGGCGGCAAGCTGCACCGTGATCGGCACGCTGTAACGCTCGCCCTTCTTCTGCGCCCGGTTTCTGCCACCGCCCTTAGCGCTTTTGGGCATCATCAATTTCGGGCGGACGGGATGATCATGCAGATCTTCGACGCGTAGGCGCACGGCTTGGCTCGGTCTCGTGCCGGTGACCGCCAGCGTGTCGATCAGTAAGCCGAATTGATGATCGAGCCCGTAGGCGGTCGCGACGAACGCACGCACCTTGTCGTCCGGGAGGATGACGTTGCGCACCTCCGTTGCATCCGGCAAACCGGCCAGCCCCACTTCCCAAGCCTGATGGTTCTTGATCCGGTCATCATGCTGCGCCGCCAGCGCGAGCGCGGCAGACACACATCGGCAGAGCCGATTGATGGTGGACAGCGCCATCTCGCCCAGCAGGCTGTCACGCCACTTCTTCATCTCCGTGGCCGTGAGCAGCGCCACCGGTTTAGATACCAGCACGCTTGTCAGATGAAGGCGCGGGTGCTCGGCGTTGTAGGGGTTGGCGCCGCGCGCCTCGAGATCGCGCTTGTAATCCTTCAGCGCCACATCGACCGTGATCGGCGCAGTGTCCAGGCTCCCGTCTTCGCCGCGCGCCAACTTCTTCGCTACGTCCTGCGCCTGATGGAATGTCAGCACGTTCTTGCCATCAGCAACCTCGTAATCGTCAGCGTCCCCGATACGCTGCGTCCAATATCCGCACCTGCCGTCCGATGCCTTCAACACCCAACTGCCGTTGCCCACGTTGCGCCGGTACATCAGCAGGATTCCGCGAGCCAGCGACGGACCGCTATACGGCCTGCGGCGGCTTGGGAGTTTGAGCCGTGCATTGCGGCTTTCGAGTGCACTGAAGCTGACCTTGCGTGCCATAATCGTGTCCCGGTGTCTCGCGAAGTGTCGCGATTGCGTGCGTGGAGCCCTATGGAGGCGTGTGAAAGCCTATTGCAGAACCCCGAGCATCCTCAATAAGTTGAGGACTCCACACGGCTCTACACAGCTTCACCGGACAATTTATTTTCCCTGCGCAGTGGTTTAACGGCTTATGTCGTGCTCTCCCCGGGGAGCGATGCACTATTGCCCCCGTCGCCTTGCAGCTCACCGATGCGAAGGGCCCGGTCAGGCCGCCCGCATCACCGCACGACTTGACGCCAGACTCCGGGCGCCAGGACCACACGTCTATATTCTGAAAGCCGGTGAAACCGGCTGAAATCAACAAAACCCTACAAACAAAGGGGTTTTGCGTTACCCTATCTCATCGGCTTTCAGCGCATTTCGCCAAAATCAGGGCCCGGCCCTACGCCTTCAGCGTCCGCACGACAGACTGAAAGCGAGAGCCGAGCCCATGGTCCAAACCCTTCGAGGAGCCTGAAACCATGAGCGAGACTACGATAACGACCGCCGCCGCTTCCACACGCGCGCGGAGGCGAAGCGTCATTCTGACCGACCGCATGTGTCAAAAGCGGGTCAGCGAGCGAACCAAAATCTACGACCGCAAATGCCCCGGCCTCTACGTCAGCATCACAACGGCTGGCGTCGCAACCTTCTCGCTCAAGTTCAGCGACAGGCAGACCGGTAAGCAGCGCACCGGATGGCTTGGCACGTTCAACCCGGAGACGTTCACCGTCGAGGACGCGCGCAGCAAGGTCTATGCCCTCAAGGGGTCGGGCCCTGCCGCGCTCGCGGAGACCTTCCGCGACCAGAAGTCTGGGCAGGCCAAACGCGGCAAAACCGTCTCCGAGATCATCGAGGAGCGCATCGACTGGATGAAAACGCCTGTCAAGAAGCCAGACGGCGAGATGCGGCCCCGGCTGGAAGCGTGGGAGTATACGGCGAGCCACCTGCGCCGCTTCCTCGGGGTCCGGCTCGGCAAGAAGATCGCGAGCGAGGTTACCAAGCACGACATCGCGACCCTGTCGAACGACATTGTCGCAGGCAAGTTTGGCGTGCCCTCGGTCAGCAACGCGCGCCACATGCGCAAGGCGGCGTCCGGCCTGTTCAACTGGGCGGCGGAAGCGGGCCGCGACTACGTAACCGCCAGCCCCTGCATCAACCTGCCAAAGCTCGACCCGGAGCATCCCCGCACACGGGTCTTGTCTGAGGACGAAATCCGCATCTTCTGGCACGGTCTCGACCGTGCCGACATGCCATGGGAACGGCGGACCCGCCTTTCGCTCAAGTTCGAGCTGGTCACCATGTTGCGGTCGAGCGAGCTACTCGGCGCGCATCGAGACGAACTGTTCGATCTCGATGGCGAGCACCCGCGCTTCGACGTGCCGCTCAAGCGGGTCAAGAAGCGGCGGGTGATCCAGCAGCCGCTGTCCGACCTTGCAGTCCAAATCATCAAGGAAGCGTTCGCCTCCGACGATCAGCAGTTCGTGTTTGAGAGCCCCGTCTATCCGGGTCAGCCGATCCATCGCAAGGCGATGGCCGCCGCTCTGCGGGGCACTAAACATGAGACGCACAAGACCAAGACCAAAACGCGGGGCATCTGCGAGCTGCTTGGCCTGCGGCCGTTCACGCCCCACGATCTGCGGCGGACGGCGGCGACGTTGGCGGGCGATCTTGGCTTTGACGATGCCGCCATTGCCAAATGCCTCGACCATGCCGTCAGCAGGAAGGGCGACGTGACCGTCCCGACCGTCACCGGCAAGGTCTACAATCACAGCAGCCGCATGAAAGAGAAGCGCGCCGTGCTCGACGGCCTCGCGGCCGAGCTGCGGCGGATCATCGGTGAGCCTGCGACGGCATTCGATCCGAAGCTGAGGCTTGTCGCCTGACCACCTTCAACCTCACGGACCATCGCAGCCCGCCGGGATCACCTTCCGGCGGGTTTTTCATCTTTGAAATCGGGTGAAAGCTGCCGCAAGTGTCGCGCCACTAAATGGCTAACAAAATGCCGCGCTACCTTTCGTTTTGACGGTCGCGCGCGGGTGAAAACTGGTGTAAGCTCATGCAAGACGGGCACGTTCAGTAAACCTGATCCTTTGCATCACCTCGGGATCGGGTATGAAGCCTCAGGAGGCTGCATGACCCGTTCCTGCGTGACCGATCCCCAAATCGACGTCGAAATTTGCCCCCCGGACAATTCCAGGCCACGAAGGATGCTGAACGAGGCGCAGGTTCTCGCGGTCGTTCCGGTCAGCACAACCACGCTATGGCGGATGGAGCGGCGCGGCCTGTTTCCACGCGGGACGTTCATCAGCGCGAACCGAAAGGTCTGGTTCGAGGATGAAGTCGTCCGCTGGCAACGCGAGGTGGACGGTCGACGCCGTGGCTTTCAGGCTACCAAGGGCCGCTGATGCTCGAATAAAAGACGATTGATACTGAGCGGGAGCAAGACGCTCAGCACCCAATGGAGTGCTGACAATGCTCGCTCTGCTGAACAATTCCGACGCGACATGAGGAAGCCGGGGCACTGCGGCAGCAGCGCGCCCGGCCATAACGATCTTCGCAAGCGCCGTCGTTATGCACCCCCCGCCGCCTGCTGACAAGTGTTCCGGCCTCCCATCAATGGAGGTCAACATGAACGCAAAACAACCGACACGATGGCGCGAGCAGATCAAAGTGCATTCCGCCGAGCGGATCGATCCATGAACCGCGCCAGCATCCGCGAGGATGTCGATGGGCCTTCGCGCGAGGTGACGACGTTCAAGCTCCGCGACGAATGGGTGCGTCTCGCCGCAGTTCAGAAGCTCTCACCGGTTTTGCGGGTCATCGGCATGCGGCTGGCTCATTTCCTAAGCGACAAAGGGCAACTCAATCCTTCCTACGCGCTGCTCGCGGCGGAGTGCGTCACCACCGAACGGACGGCGCAAAAGGCGGTCGCTGCATTTCGGCGGCTCGGGATGATCGCGGACACAAGAACTGCTGGTGGACACCATGACGCCACCAACAACTTCATCTTGATCCTACCCTATCGACGGGTGTTCATCCGGACACCCGTCAAAGGGAAGTCAGTGGTGTCCACTGGGACACCCGTCAAGACCAAATCCGGCCCGCATAGGGGTGTCCGTACAGGTATCGGACGGGTGTCCAGCGAGGTAGCTGACGGGTGTCCACAGGGACACCCAAATAGCGTAATGAATAGCGTAATGAATAGCGGGCGCGCCAACGGCGCGCGCACAGCCCGTGTGGATGGAGCGAGTTCTACCAACAGCGACGACGCGCCATCCTCCAAGCGCGCGGTCCCCGCGCGTGGCGACCCTACCGTAGAGCAATCTCAACCACCGTCTGCGTCGCCATCAGCGCGACCCTCACCACCTCCCGCGCCACCAATGGGTCGTCCGCAGGCGCGGGCGAACGACCCCGGCTTCGACGCCGTCCGCACGCGCGCTCGCAGGTTGCTCCGAAAACAGGCTGACGTCCTCGTTGACCGCCTGATCGACGCCTACGACGGTGAAATCGAACTGATCCTCGACACGCTCGCCTGCGCAGAGGAGGAGCCCAATCCGCGCGAGTACGTCGAGCGAGACATCGAGCAGGCGCTGGCGCTGGCACGCGAGGGAGCGGACCGATGAGCCGATTGACATTCGACGTGGTGGATGCCGATCCCCGCAAGACCTCGCATGAGGCGTTGAAGCTGCGCGAGCCAGGTCGCAGCGGCCGCCCGTGCGTTCGCTCGCCGTCGAGGCCGGGAGACAGCGGGCGGCCCGGAGACGCATCAGCGGGCTCTGCAGGGCCGTGCAGAGGCCATCGCCTATCTGGAGCATCGCACATGAACCGGCATACCAGACGCAGCGAGATTTCCGGCTTCCGCAGGCAAGCGCAACGCAATCACCTGCTCACGTATTTGATCGAGGCCGACGCGCCGCTCGACCGTCACCCGCTCCTGCGAAAGGCGCGGGATTGGTGGCGCTCCACCATCCAGCGGCACCGTCCCTATTGCATCGCGTGCCAGAGTAATTTCGCCGACGAGGCCAGTCCGGGCGCGTTTCTGTTCGGCGTGCCATCGCTCTCGGCGAAATCGGCCAGCGTTTCAGCGTTGTGCGAGCAATGCTGGCGCGATCTGCCGCCCGAGACCATCGAGGCCGATGCGGCGAAAGCTCTGCAACTGGTCGTCCCCAACGGAAGGTTTGATCCATGAACCGGCCATTTGACCTCGCCGGGTTCGTCAACGCAGCGCCGCTGCCACGACGTCGTGGTCAGCGCACAGAGGCGGCGCTCGCGGCGCTTGAGGAGCGGGACCGATTGATCCAGTGCGCGGCGGCGACCTTCTGCGCCGGGATGTCGGCACGTTCCGCCGCCCGGACCCTCCACGCCGCGCTGGCGCGGTATCGCGAGCTTGGCTGGCGTCGTGACCGCGCCGAGGTGCAATGTCCCGCGCGGCATGTGGGCACGATTACGGAGGCGTGCTGGCTGATACTCAAGCAGCGCGACTTCGCGGTATCCGCGCGCGCCATCAGGCGCATGCTGACCGCATGACGGGTGATGGCGAAGCACCGGGCGGCCCGCGACGGCAAGATCGGCAAAGTTCGCGGTCCAACAAATTGGATGTTGGACCGCCTAATCGAAATCCAGTTTTCGTGGCCCACTTCCTCCAGCATGCTCCGCTCCATCAAGCGATGGAGCACATCATGACATTCGAGCGAGCATCGGCGAACGCTGACTTCACCGAACGCGGCCCGGTGCCAGGGCTGCTGATCGGCCGCTTCGGCGATCCGGCGGCAATCCTGCCGGAGACCGCGCGATCGCGCAGGCAGGCATTGTTGCAGCGGCGTGAGGACGCCGCAGCCCTTTCGATGCCGATGGCCGAAGCCGTCAACGAGTTGCGGATAGGCCTTCAGCGGGAGCAGGCTCGTCAGCGGCAGTTGGTCACGCCCCGCAGCAGCGGGGGCTTCGGGCTGCAAGCATCAACCGAGAAAGGGCCCACTGCCGACATTCAGGTCAGGGATGTCGAGCGCCGGATCGCGGCCATCAGCGAGGAGCTGCGGCGAAAGCAGGTGCTGCTTGAGGACCGCAGCGCCAGAACGAACAACATCGGGCGGCTCTGCGAGCGCATCGAGGCGTGGCTCAATGGCGGCGTTCCGGGCGGCAACCGGATTGTTGATCATGGCGAGATCGACGTGGTCGCATTGAAGCAGCGCGGCGAGACTTCCGAAGCCGCAACACTTGAACGCCTGCGGCGGCGCTTGAGAGAGCTGGCCGCTGATTGGCATCGCGTCCAGTCCGCGCCGCGAACATCATCGGAAGCTATCGCCGACGCCCGTGCCCAGATCGAAGCTTTGGCACAGCGCGGCGAGCCCGATTTCTCTGCGCTGATCGAAGTTGGGGGGGCGATCGGGTGGCCGCAAGTTCAGCAGCGTCTTCCTTTGGTCGGGCTCGCCATCAATGAGGAGGGCGAAGCGCGGCTTACCGGCGTGGCGCAGGGCGAGGTCATCGACCAGACGGCGCTCAATGCGTGGTTTGACACGGACAAGTGGCTTGCCAAGGCTGAGAAGCGTATCCGCGAGCAGTGCGACGACAAGGTCGCGTTGTCGCAACAGGATCGTGCTGAGAAGTTGGCCGAGATCGCCAGCGACCAGCTTGAGGCCGAGCGCGCGGAATGTGCGCTGATCTGGAAGCTGCAGCGTGACGGGCAGGCAGTGGAGTTCCGCGACGACGCCGATATTAGGGCCGTGCTGGGTATCAGCCTTGAGGTCGATGACCGGCCGCAGAGACCGTTTGGGCAGGCGGCCGATTACTCACACGTGATCGATGTCATCAGGTGATCGCCGCGCCGCCTGCCACAGGAAGCTGCCTTTCTGACGGTGGGGATGAAGGCGGCGGCTCGGCTACCTCGACGGCCGGGCCGCTGCTGTTTTGATCGATTGATCCTGCGCAGACCCCATGGCGGAGATTAAATGAGCATTTTCGATGCACGATTTTTACTGAGGACTGGCCAGCGGTCTCTCGGATCGCCACATGGATCGTGCGCTTCGGTACATCTGTTTCAGCCGATGCAGGACGAACTCAGGAGTGTTCTGTTCGTGAGCTGTGAGCGAGATGATTTTCACAACCTGCTCAGCGCCTTGCCGAGACCTGCGAATTTGCATGCGACCTAAGGCTGCAGCCGCTCGGTCATCCATCGCGGGTTCCTGCAGGCAGCGGCGAACACGGTTTGCCAGAATGTCTGCAGATTGCATCAGTATGTCGCTCTTTGAGTTTACAAATTGCGTCGGCTTCACAATGAGCTTTCCAATGTCGAACCCAGAAGTCTCCTCGCTGTAGCCCGTCGGCCGCCAAACTGCATGATTTTGGATAGCGTAAGTTTGGTCAAAGAAGCTGTAGTCGGCCTCTTTATCATCGAGGAAAAAAAATTCATGACGGTCGGGATTGCTCTCGAATATCGGACCTAGCACAGACTTCCACCAGTGCTCCTGTTTCGTCACTCCTGTCGGGGATTTCGCATCAATTTTCCACTCGAACTGACCCAGTTCCTCCGGCTTTCGCATGGAAAAGTAAATTGCGGCGTTTTGCGCACACTCCCAAAGCAGTTCGGTCATCGCGACGGACTGAATGTAAAGCTGATCCGGCATTGCTTCTAACGCCGAGCGCAGCTTCTTGACCTCCGAGACGAGCTGAGGATGATGTTCGTCGGTAAGATGTTGGGTCATCTTTTCGGCTTGGCCGAGCCTGTGACGCCGTATTCCGTCGGCATCTTCAAGCCCAACGTTCACGGCGACCACGTGAAGCAACGCTTGATGCCGCCAGAGTATATCGACCAATCCCTCGAGATGATGCTCGTTCAGAGACCTTCCCTTTAGCTCACCATCTACGCGCGGCCAATCGCGGGTTGCAGTAATGAGCTTCCGTCGAGCCAAAGCGGCAAAGCCGTGGGTGAGTGTAAGAGCAGCAACAACGCTCCATCCGTCATTTTGAACGAACTTTCCACTTTCATCGATAAAAGTGATCATATTGATAGCTATTTCTCTTGCTAAAACCAAATCCGCGCGACACCTATCCTGAGCGCGTCATCGGGCACGGATTACTGCAGCGCTTTCGCCTCGTCCCAGAGCTAAACCGCCCCATTCATTCCGGTTCTAGTTCGCGTACTCTCGGCGCAAATACCCGGTACATCTCGTTGAGTTTGGTCGCCAGCCAATCGTGCTGACGAGGCCAATCGGCTTCATTTGCAGGATCCGCCTCGATTGTGAGTGCTACACGGCAGTCCTGGCCCTCGGGCAGCTCCTGCCAATCGAGATTAAACCCGAGCTCTCGCTCAATTTCGGCTTTTTGCTGAAAAAGCAGCGCAAAAAACGCCTTTGCTCTCGAACGTCTCAGGTATAGTTCGGCTCGTATTTGCGCTCTGCCGACTACGATTACACCGTTCAGTGACATTGAGCTATGGTTGATCGGGTACCGCATCCAGCCCCTTGGCTGAGCCCTCCGTCGCCCTGAGACAGGGCCGCCAACAGTCACAAGCTTCGCGTTAAACGCAGTCCAATATCGCAGCTGCAGCTGTCTCGTCTCCGACAACTCGGCCTCATCGATCACTCGCGCTGCCGTCGATACTGAGTGCGACCACTCATTCGGCTTTGAGACGATGTTGAATTTTGGAGCGGCCGCTGAGGTTCCTATCCGCCAGAGTTCGACCTCCAAGCCGAAGAACCGAAAGCTTTCATCGGTTATCTTGTTGAGCCAATCCAGCGTGGAACGATGCTCCTCCGTGAACCGAGCTGCTATCCAGACAATGGTGACCGCCTCCAAACCGGACGCGTAAGTCAGTAATTGGCCAAGATGAGTGTGATCCGTGCGTTCGAGTTGGTTCTCAATTAAAACCCAGCGGTCGTTGTCGATGTCTTTGCACAACAGGTCTGCCCGAAACGGGCCGACGGCCCTTTCTTGGGCCTCTAGCTCCAGCTCAATGTTAAGTGTCTCGCTGAGAATTGCCATGTTCTCTGGGCGCGCCAGCCATGGCGTGAAGCCGGCGGCCTCGCTCAGCCAAATTTCGCGGAGATCGACACGCTCAAGGCGACCCAATGCTTGCTCTGTCATGCGCACAATCCCATTTGTCAAAAGTAGCTTCTCATTTGGCGATCTCACGTAGAAGCTCGATCTTCTTTGTCGGCGCCGCGCATGACAATTTTAAGCGCATCATCCGGCAGTGGTCGCTGCAACGCCCTAGCTTCTTCCCACGGCGCACGCATCCACACATCGCGCTCCTCGTCGGTGGTCAGGATCACCGGCATGGCCTTCGGATGGATGGGCTCGACCACGCCGTTGGGCGCGGTCGTGAGGAAGCCGTAGACCTGATGCGGCCCGGGGACCGGCTTCGACTTCGTGCCGCGATCACCTTTAAACGTGGTCCAGATGCCAGCGAACGCCGTCAACGGGCGGTCCTCATTCAGAGCGAACCAGACCACGTCCTTTTTCTTTGTCTCTGGGTTCGGCTCGGGAGCGTATTCTGCGAAGCTGTTGAACGCGACCAAGCAGCGGTTCTCCGGCTTCAGCCAGCCAGTGGGCGACGACGTATTCCTGATGTTGGTAACCGGCGGCCCGCCGGTGCGGGGCGGTGGCGGCATGCCCCAGCGCATCAGCGCCATCTCGGTGCCGCTGTCGGTGCTGCGGATCACTGGCGCGGGGTAATCAGGAAAGACGCCGGGCATCGGCGCGAGGTTTCCGACGTAGCGGTTGACGACGCGGAACAGGTTAATGATCGCGGCTTGGTTCGTGGTGATCGAGTACAGATTGCACATGCGTTCGATCCTGTTGCGATACAGGCCTCAGCGGGGGCATTAATCGGCAACTGGCCCGCCAAGTCTTCTCGCGCGCCGCTCGAAGATGCGGCGATACCACTCCCGGTCAATGCGGGATACCCGCTTAGCCCTCCTTAATCGGCTGAATTGCCGCCGCGGCGCGGTTCTCTGTCTCCTCGCGAGAACCCACCGGATTTCATTCTCGGCCCCGCAATTGTGACACTGCTCAGTCAAGGGGGCGCCTGGCTTCATCTTTTCAGCACGGCGGGTCGGTACAGCAACTTCTTTGCCGCAATTGCAACAATCTAGCCGTAGCACGCGCCGTGCGAAGAAGGTCTCTCCGTTCTCAATCAAGACGTCGAAACTTTCGTCGCAGTCGTTCCCAATGCAATTTATGATCTGCTCATGCTTGAGCATTGCTGATCTTCGTTGGATCGTTCTGCCGCACTCACACGTAAGGTTTTCTGTTAAACCAAACCCGCTGGTCAGCATGCCGCCGACCTCGACCAAGCGTTTAAACTCCGCCAGCACCTCGATCACTTTTGCCTTCGTCTTGTTGAAGTCGCCGTAGGCCGGAATGTCCTCGTCCTTTGTTCTCGGCAATGCGACATGCAGAGCGAGATTTGAAAGTGCCTGCCAGTACTCGCTCAGCAGCTTGGCGTCGAACCCGGCTTGCGTGCCTAACTTTACCCATTCCTCTTCCGGTATGTTGTCGAGCGACACCTGATACGCGTCAGACGGCTGCTTTGAGATATACAAGGTTTGCTGCGAAGCAGCGCGTTTGTCGACTTCGGTGATCAAGGTAACTACAACATCCCTTGGTCGCCAGCCGCGCAAATCCTCGTGCGCGATATAGTCATGCGCTATTTTCAGGCGGTCGTAGCAAACCTTCTCGATGCCGAGACGACATTCGAGTGCGGCATAAGTGATGCTTTGCGACGTATTCTCCACCAGCAGCTTTTCAATTGCCGCGATTATTGCCCTTAGATCAATCATGGCATTTGCCAACCCCTGCTAACGGCACCATCACCTCTCTCCCGGCCACCATATTGACGGTGGATCTTTAGCTGAAATCTTGGCTGGTCTGAGCGCGACCAATTGGCTGCGCTTGTACGGATAGCGGCGAACCTGCAGTCTGAGCAGCGCATGTACCGCTTCAGTTCTTGGACCGGCGTGCACTTCCGGCCGCCGCACGATGTCGAGGGCCACCGGTCTAAAGGCATTTGGCGGTAGAAGTCAGACAGCTCCTGCTACTCTCCGTCCCTTTGCAGGACATGGATGGAGGGGAACGTCGGTCCTGCGGCCCCCGCCATGACCAGCACGTCTTTCCCATCGACTTTGCGCAAGGCCCATATCTCACGTACCTGCTTGCCAGTTTTCTCGCCTTCCCCAGCACAGGTCATATTGATCAGATATACCAGCGACTGCGTGACGGTGGCAGCATCCTTTTTTGCAGCGACGGACTTAATATCACAGTTGTAGCCCGGCTCATGGTACGTCCGTGGCCCAACGTAGATGCCGGTGACCTCAAATTCGCTGCTGCCATCCTTATTCGTCCAACTACCATGGAAGGTCTTCGGCAGTTCGGCGCTGGACGTCTTGGAAGACGAATTGGATGGTCCGGCTCGCTCGGCTGCTCGCTGCAAATCACATTCAATTCGCGTGCCGTTCTGCACAAAGTCAGCGTAGCCCTTCGTAGCCGTACAAAAGTCGAATGAGGCCCCGCCCGCTACGGCGCGCCAACCGTACTTAGCGCATTCCTCCTGCCGTGAAATCTTGTAGGTACCTCCCTTCCACGCGAGGGTACTTTGCTCCTCGTCTACCTTCAGAGGATAGGATTTTCCATGGTCCATACAGATGTAACTGTAAGTCTCTGCCTGGGCCGAATTGATCAACAATGCCGTTATGATTGCCATTAGACGTTTCATGATGCCGCAAAGCCTCGCTGGTTCGCACTTCTCAACCACAAGTTTGGCCAAGCTACGACAAATCGCCTTCAGACAATCAAGGTCCACCTTCGTTGATCTTGGTCAAAGGAACTATTAGGGTCTGCTAATCAGGCGGAGGCTCCTTCCATTCGTCGGCCTTCGCCAGAGCAGCTTCGGCCATCTCGCGTCTGATCTGGAACACCACGCTGTCGATGTTGCGCCGCACCTGCATGTCGCGTGAGCACCGGGCTGCCATACCGGACAGGTGCGTCACAGTGATGCCTGCCAGTTCATCGATCAAGGCATCGACGTCCTCACGGCGCACCAGTTCGCGCCGCTTCTCAGCCAAGCGCAGTTGAAGCATCTCGGTCTTGGCCCTGACGTGATCTGCATCAGCTTCGCTGCGCGACGACTGCCGCCGCTCGCGCCGCAAGTATCTGAGGTAAGCAACGCGGCTCTCGTCCAGTGGGAAGCCACCGCGCTTCCGCTGGATCACGCCTTGGGCTTCGAGCTTGCCGATGTAGGTCCGGGTGCAATCGAGGTGTTGCGCCAGTGCTGAAGCGCTCACGGCCTTGCACTTCGTTGGCCGCCGCCGTGAGGTAACTCTATTAGCGACGATTGTAACGGCCTCGGCCATTAGCGTGGTCCCTGTTGCGTGATAGGATAAGCCGCCATAGTGGCTGCGTGAAGAAGAGGTTCTAAGCCTTTGGACTTTGGAGCAACGAAATGAGGACGACTTTCCTCGTCGCTGCCGCCGTAGTTGCCGCGCTATTCGCCGCGACCCCGGCCGTGTCGGCGCTCAAGTCTGAGTGGACGTTCGTTGGACAAATGCACGGAGAACCCGGCACATGCGTGATAGCGCTGGAACGGGTGGATGATGCGACCAAGATGGTGCCCGAACAATCTCGGGAATTAATTCTCGTCTGGACGAAAGACGCTGCCACGCTCGAACTCCGCAGCGATGAGTGGCAGGACGACGGTAGGCAAGCCGCGATACAGGACGACGTCTGGAACGGAGAGCATCGTGTGACGGTGACGGTTCGTCAAGCAAAGGGTAAGCCTGTCAGCTTCGAACTGGTTGGTAAAAGACCAGCTCGCATAGCTTTGTTTATACCGATTTCCACGAAGGTCTGGGAGGATCAAGTGAAGGACGCGAGGTCGATCAGCGTGACCTTCGCTGGATACAAGCACCAGTCGCCCTGGTTCTTTGACCGGATCGACCGCGATGACACGATGTTTGCGTTCCGGAACTTCAATCAGTGCGTCATTAGGGAGGGTCGATGACCATCGGACGAGTTACTTGAGGCGTAGACGCCGGGAGGTTAGACGCACATGGTGCGCGAGCTGAAATCTCACTGTCGCCGACACTTGGTCTGCAATAGGGCTCAAAAGCGCCTGGCCTTGTAACTGCAACCACGGATTTTCTCGGAGCAGATACCCTCAAGAGGCGCGGTCGCACCCCGCATTTCTCGCACGCCTCAGAGGACCCACTACGACCAATGGCATACTAAGGCGCAACCCTTGCACTTTGCCCGACCTGCAAGGTCTTGACGGCCTGACGCATAGGATCAGGGGAAATGCGGACGTGCCCTCCAAAACCCTGCTCCAGTTCGAGGATAATTGCGACGGCCCCTGCGACAGCCAGCGCGCACAACGTCAACGTGACGGCCGAAGTCAGGTTTGGCGGCGCAAAAAGTCCAAAACTTGCGAACAGCAACGCCAGCCAAAAGACGAGGAGCGCGATGAATGCCTTGGGCGTGCCTTGTCCGACGTGCTGGGCAATCAGCCATCGTGTCTCCCCAATCTTGGAAGCGAGGATCATTGCTTGATCCAGCCACCATCGGTCGCGCGGATCAGCAGGCCTCAACGAAAGAAGGGTGTCCTCAGTCCGTTGAAGCAGTTCATAGGTTGCCGGATTGCCTAAGCGAACTTCGGAAACGTCGTCTGGAAATAAATCGGCTGCTTTCTGTTCGGCGTATTTGAGGAGGACGCTACGGGCAGGCTCGGCCTCGGCGCCATAGCGCCGCAAAATGTGGTCGAGCCGGAGGATTTGCGCCGAGAGCATGGTTACTTCGCCACCTAATCGCGTAAACGACGTGTTGGCGTTTGAGATCAGAAGGCCCAGCACCAGCGCCGATACGGTCGCGATCACCGCCGTCGAGACGTTCACGAGACTTTTGGTTTCGTCCGTCAAATGGTCTTTCGGCAGGTGAGTTCGGATTGTCGCGCCAGCTATCGCCCCGGCCAGGATGGCCACAAAGACAACCAACCCAATGACTAACGAGTTGCTCATGGCCGACTTCCAAAAGTGTCGGAATGACGCGTTGCGCCATGCTGGTCCATGAACCATTATTGCTGACTGGTGTTCCTTACATCACCGAGCGATGTGTGCACTTTTGAACATAACTGCCGCAGGTTGTGAGAAACACTTACCGGGCGGAGGACCGACAAGTGGAAGTGCGTGTCAGTCGAAGGCTCGTGCATCTGGTCGATGACAACACGACCTTCCGAAAAACAATAGAAGGACACTTGCAGCAATTCGGCTACCAAGTCCGCACTTATGCCTCAGCCCAGCAACTGCTCGACCACTTGCCGGGCAATGACGTACCGAGTTGCATTTTGTTGGACGTGCGCCTGCCCGGAATGAGCGGGCCGGAGCTACAGGAGCGGTTGATCGAGCTTGGTTCGGTCCTGCCCATCGTGTTTGTCACTGGTTATCCCGACATCCCGTCGACTGTGCGGACCATCAAGGCGGGTGCAGAGGATTTTTTGATCAAGCCTGTGTCATCTGAGGCGCTGCTTCAGTCTGTTGAGCGAGCCATCGCGCGGCACGAAGCGGTACTTCCGGCGAGAGAGGCCCGAAATCAATTCCTTGCCCACCTCACCAACTTGACGCCTCGCGAGGCGCAAGTTTTTGAATTCGTAGTTCGGGGCAAAAGCAGCAAAGAAATCGCTGCCGAACTGGGCACGACGGTGCGCACGATCAAAGCCCACCGCCATCAAGTGATGGAGAAAATGCAGGTCCGGTCTTTGGCCGAACTTGTCTCTCTTGCCGAAAGAGCCGGGACCTTGGGTGGCGGATCGTCAGAAAGCAAAGACACGAGCGGCGGCTGAGCGAGGCTGTACTGTCAGCGCAGTCAACCCAGGCGGCCCCCATGCATTCAGGGCCTAATCGGGCCCAGTCAGATGGCCAAGCCTCACGCCCTTCGGACCGAAGCCGGATTATGCTTTTAAGTTCAAATACTTCAGTCGCACTCAAGAGGCCCTAAAAATCGCTGGACGTCAGGACCACACGATTTTGCCATACGCGGATAGCATCGTCGTACCCGCGCGATACCGTCGCTCACGGGGACTACCCGCCCTGCGATGGCTGTTCGCGCCGACGCTGCCCGCGTCCACCGCCGCTCACCCCGCATACCGTGACGATCGCGATACGCCCCTCTGCTTGGGGTGAGATGAGCCAAAGATACGATAATTCCGAATTCCGTCAATCGATATATCTTGCTCAATGCGCATTGACCCAGCGCCGGCGTGATTTGCCCGTCGGGCAGCGCTAGGACTGGTAGAGCCCACACCCACCCAATGAACATCAGCAGCTAGGCCCGCCCCAGGCTTGCCTGAAGAAATTCGATGAAGCGTTGTGTCTTCGCCGGCAACAGGCGCGTCGCCGTGATGGCATAGACCGAGATCGGCGATGCCTGCCATTTTGGCAGAACGCGGCGCAGCCGGCCGCGCGCCACGTCATCGGCGGCGATGGCCTCCGACAAGAGTGCAATGCCCTGGTCGTGGACCGCCAGGCGACAGATCATGCCGACGCTGTTGAGCGTGAAGCGGCCTTTGAGGGCGACGTCAACTTCCTTCGTCCCGGCGTGAAGCGTAAGGGACGATGCCCTCGGCATGCACAGACATTGATGACGAGCGAGCTCGCGCGGATCTTTGGGTTCGCACCACCTGACGTATGTCGTGCACAATTCGTTGCGGCGTCGGCGGCCAGCGACATGGCGCTGCGGCGGATGGAGCGCGGCGGCGTCACGCTGACCGGCACCAATCAACTCGTGGCCGAGCTCGTCGGCAACTGGACCACGCCGGAAGGCAGCCAGGTGGTCCAGGTCGTCATGCAGACCTCGCAGGCCTGACTACTGCACCTTGAGCGACAACTCGGTTCCGCCCTTGAGCGGCAGCGTCATCGAGACGAAACCGTGTTTGGGATCGCGGATGAACTCGAGGAAGTCGGGTTCGGCATTGTCGTTCATGACGTAACCGCCGACGCGAAGCTGCGGCGCGACGATCTCGATCACTTGCCGCGCCAGCGAAGGCCCCTCCTCGCCCGGCCAGCCGTCGATCAGGATGAAGTCGACGGGACCGCCGAGATCGCGCAGCGTCTTGCGCGCATCGCCTTCGCGGATCTCGGCGTAGGCGGCAAGGCCTGCCTCGTCGAGATTGCGCCGGGCGGTTGCGACCTTGGCCGGCACGATCTCCGAGCCGATCACGGTGCCGCCGCCATTTTCGCGCATGGCGGCCGCGAAATACAGCGTCGACATGCCGACGGAGGTCGCGAACTCGGCAACGCGCGTCGCGCGCATGCCCCGGCACAACAGGTAGATCAGCTCGCCCTGCTCGGGATGAATCGAAAAACCCTGCTCGGCATAGGCATGCGGATCGCGGCTACCGAATCCGCCGCGCGGTCCGCCGCCCGGTGGACGGCGGCGCGCGGCCTGCATGCGGTCGATCACGGCGTTGATGCGCGCATCCTGGATCGGGCTGTGCGGCTGCTCTTGCGACATGATCATATCCCATTCAGCTCCGCAGAATTTCGGCAGCCGCGCGGTCGAGGATCTTCGCGATCCGCCGCGCTTCTTCCGCATCGCAGCCGTGCTTGGCGCGCAGCGCGCGCTTGAGGCCATGGCGGGCGCGTTGCAGCTCGTCGGAGGCATCGCCATCGAGATCGCTGACGCCTGCAAAGGCCTCGCGCACTTCGTCCATGCGACGTCCGATCCGCGACAGCGCCTGAAGGATCGCATCCGCGGTAGCGCGATGCTCGGCGAGATGGGCCTGCCCCTGCGCGGTGATGCTGTAGCGCTTGCGGCCGGCGTCCTGCTCGACGCTGGCGTGCCCGACCTCTTCGAGATAGGTCAGCGCCGGATAGATCACGCCGGGGCTCGGGCTGTAAAAGCCATCCGAGCGCTCCTCGATGGTCTTGATCAGCTCATAGCCGTGCGCCGGCTGGTCGGCGAGCAATGCGAGAATGACGAGCTGCAGGTCCTGCGACGAAAGCCGCCGCGCGCCCGGAAAGTCGGCGCCACCGCCGCGGCCGAAGAAGCCATGGCCACCGCGGCCGAAGCGATGCCGTCCGCCATGCCGGCCCATCGCGAATGCGAAACGGAATTCCCGGTCGTCTCTGTCGTGTCGATTGTGGTGCTTGTCTCGAAACATATCTTAAGTCTCCTCTGTTGGATATATCGTAAGATATGTTTTGAGATTAAAACCGCAAGGCACAACTCCGTGATCGGCCGTCAGCGGCTTTGCCGAAGGGCTGGGCGCCCGCGCACGTCACGCGCCCGGATCCGCGCAGGTCAGGCGCCCTGATCGCTGACGCCGTCACATTTAGCGCGCAAGATGCGCGGGCCTGGCTTCACGACATCAAGGGAGGAACCCATGGCCACCGCGGACAACAGCAAGGCTGCCGGCACCTCGAAACTGCGCAGCGTCGATTTCAAGCTCGAGATCGTCGTCGTGCCGGTATCCGATGTCGATCGCGCCAAGGCGTTTTACACAACACTTGGCTGGCGGCTCGATGCCGACTTCGCCTCCGGCGACGACTGGCGCGTCATCCAGTTCACCCCGCCCGGTTCGAACGCCTCGGTCATCTTCGGCAGGAACGTCACGCCGGCCAAGCCTGGCTCTGCACAGGGCCTGTACCTGATTGTCTCCGACATCGAGGCCGCGCGCGACGCGCTCGCTGCCGCTGGCATCGAGGTCGGCGAGGTCTTTCACGGCAGCGGCGATACGCATGCCGGTCCGGACGAACCCTACCTCTTTGGTTCGCGGCGCGTCAGCGGCCCTGATCCGGAACGCGGCAGCTATCGCTCCTTCGCCTCGTTCCGCGATCCCGACGGCAATGGCTGGCTGCTCCAGGAGATCACGACACGCCTGCCCGGACGCGTCGAGGCCGACACGACTTTCAATTCGACAACCGAGCTCGCCAGCGCACTGCGGCGCGCGGCCACGGCCCACGGTGAGCACGAGAAGCGGACTGGCGGCAAGCACGATGAGAACTGGCCGGACTGGTACGCCGACTACATCGTGAGAGAGCAGGCCGGCCAGCCGCTGCCGGATTGACCGAAGCCGGCGCGGGAATTTGCGGCTTAGCCGTCGCCCTGCGTCGCGCGGAGCAAATTGTCGCGCAGCCGGCTCACGGTCTTCTGCACGACCGGGAATTCGTCGCCGAGCCCGGTGGCTGTAACCAAGGACTCACCGAGATCCTTGTCGAGCAGCTTTCTGCCTGAGGGTGTCAGGCTCACCCTGACCTGCCGTTCATCTGCGGGATCGCGGTGGCGGCGGATGTAGCCCGTCTGCTCCAGCTTCTTCAGGATCGGCGTCAGCGTGTTGGATTCCAGAAACAGCTTTTCGCCGAGCACGCTGACGGTCTGCTCGTCCTCCTCGGAGAGCGCCACCATGGCGATGTATTGGGTGTAGGTGAGCCCGACCGCGTCCAGGATGGGCTTATACGCGCGGCCAAAGGCGAGATTGGCTGAATAGATTGCAAAGCACAGGAAATTTGAGAGCTTTCGGCCATTTGGCGATGGTTTGGGCGAACGGGTCACGGGAACCTCCGGAAGTCGTGATGCAGCGACCAATATAAATCGCATCCGATTAAATCGGAAGAGCTTGACTTCGCATCAGGGTAGCTTTATTTCGAATCGCATCCGATTAATTCGGATACGAGCAATATCTCACCGAAAGGACTCCACCATGACCACCCCCGCAAAGCTTCTCTTCACCGGCAAGACCCACGTCACCGCTGGCGCAGAAGGCGCCGCGCGCTCCCGTGACGGCTTTCTCGACATCAAGCTGCCGCAGCCGCACCCGGCCGCCGAAAATCTTTTCGCCGCCGCCTGGTCGGCCTGCTACCTCGGCGCGCTGCAGTTCGCGGCCCAGCAGCATAAGGTGAAGCTGTCGGGCGAGCCCGCGGTGGATGCCGAGATTGACCTGAACAATGCGGGCGGCTCGTTCTTTCTCCGCGCGCGCCTCAACGTCAGCGTCCCCGGCGTCGACCGCGCGGTCGCGCAGGAGCTGATCGAAGCGGCGCACGGCATCTGCCCCTACTCCAAGGCCGTCCACGGCAACATCGAAGTGACCACCACCCTCGCCTGAAACCTACGCCTCCACGGCGCGGCCGAGCATGGGCTCGGCCCGCGCGGTGCGATCCATCGGGACAAAGGAGTTGATCGTGAGTCATCGTCTTTCGAGAACCGCACGCGTGCTGGCGAGCGCAGTGCTTCTCTCCGGAAACCTTCTCACGCTGCCGGCCGCAGCCCAGCCGCAAGGCTGTCACTATGTCGTCGAGAAACAAGTCGTTGCTGACGCCGGTGACGCAAAAGTGCTAGCCCCGATTGACTTCAGAATATTATCTGACTAAAGTCAGATACATGCTCGATCCCGTTTCCCGTATCCGTCGCTTCAACCGCGCCGTCACCTCTGCAGTCGGCGCGCTCGATACCTCCTTCCTCGGCCGCGGCCGCCCCCTGGGCGCGGCGCGCGTGCTCAATGCGATCGGGCACGGGCGCGAGGACGTCGCCGAGATCCGCGACTATCTCGGCCTCGATTCCGGCCTGATGAGCCGCCTGCTACGCAGTCTCGAGGAGGAAGGGATGATCGAGACGAGCCCGCATGAGGACGACGCGCGACGCCGCGTCGCCCGGCTGACACGTGCGGGCCGGCGCGAGTTCAATGCTTATGAGGCGCTCTCGAACGCGCAGGCCGAGGCCCTGCTCGCCCACCATTCGCAGGCGGACGCCCTGCTGGCGGCGATGGACATGATCGGTTCTGCGCTTGGACAGAGCCACACCACGCTGACGGAAATGAACCCGCGCGGCGATGAGGCGCGTTATTGCCTCGGCGAGTACTACGCCGAGCTCGCGCGCCGCTTCAAACAGGGCTTTGACGTCAAGCTGTCGCGCGACCCCGAGGCCAAGGACATGGTGCGCCCGCACGGCACCTTCATCGTGGCGATGTCGGATCGCTTGCCGATCGGGTGCGTCGGGCTGAAGGGAACGGACCATGGCTTCGCAGAAATCAAGCGGCTATGGGTCTCCCCGTCCGCGCGCGGTCTGGGGCTCGGCCGGCGCCTGATGGAAGCGGCCGAGAGCGCCGCGCGCGAGCTCGGCATCGCCGTGCTGCGGCTCGACACCAACAGCGCGCTACCGGAAGCGGGCCAGCTCTACCGCAGGACCGGCTGGAGCGAGATCCCGCGCTTCAACGACGACCCCTACCCCGATTTGTTCTTCGAAAAGCGTCTCTAAACGGAGTGCCGGTTTTGGCTCCTGCTGCGTTATCGTCACAGCCGCAGGAGCATCGCCATGACCAGGGCGCACCTCGCAGATATTTACCGCAGCTACATCGCCTGTCTGAACCGGCAGGACTGGCCGGCGCTCGGACAATTCGTTCACGATAACGTCTCCCACAACGCGAAGACGCTTGGGCTCGCCGGCTACCGCGCGATGCTGGAGCAGGATTTTCGTGAGATTCCGGATCTGCATTTCAATATCGAGTTGCTGATTTGCGATCCGCCACACATCGCCTGTCGGCTGACATTCGATTGCACGCCGGTGAGGACTTTTCTTGGGCTCGGCGTCAACGGCAAGCGCGTGTCCTTCTGCGAGAACGTCTTCTACGAATTCAGAGACGAGAAGATTTGGCAGGTCTGGTCGGTCGTCGACAAGGCGGCCATCGAGGCGCAGCTCTAGCGCCGCGCCTCGGCGGCCTCTCTCACGCCGTTGCCGGTGCAGGCTCCCCTTGCGGTTTTGCAAACGGCTTGAACGTCATCGACATCAAAAACGCGCCGAGGCCCATCGCCCAGGAGCCTATATAGAGCCAGGCGTAGCTCGAAAACGCATCGTAGATCAGGCCGCCGGCGAGCGGGCCGGTCGCCATGCCGAGGCTGCCGGCCATCGCCGTGCCGCCGATCACCGTCCCCATCATGCGCAGCGGAAAGTTTTCACGGGCGAGCGAGGCGTACAGCGGCATGGTGCCGGCATAGATGAAGCCGAACACGGCGGCGACCGCGTAGAAGGTCGCGAGCTGATGCGCGAAGACGTAGGCGAGCGCGCCGAAGGCTTGCGCAAGCAGGCCCGAGACCAGCACGCGCTTGGCGCCGAAGCGGTCCCCCATGAGACCGAAGGCGATCCGGCCGCCCATGCCCGCAAAGCCCTCGACGCTGTAGATCGTCACCGCCGAGATCAGCGGGATGCCGCAGCTCACGGCATAGCTGACGGTGTGGATGATGGGGCCGGAGTGCGTCGCGCAGCAGAAGAAGTTGGTCGCGATCAGGATCAGGAATTGCGGCGAGCGCAGCGCTTCCGACAGCGACATCTCGGCTTGCGGCGCCCCCGCACCGGACGTTGCGGCCTGCGGGTTCGCCAGCGTCGGCGGACGGCGCACCAGCAGCGAGACCGGGATCATGATGGCGCCGACCACCAGCGCCACGAGCTGCATCGACGTGCGCCAGTCATGGTTGGAAACGAGCCAGGCCGCGAGCGGCGACATCGTCATCGGCGCCATGCCCATGCCGGCCGAGACCAACGAGACCGCAAGGCTGCGATGGGTGTCGAACCAGCCGGTGACGGTCGCCATCATCGGCGCGAAGATCGCTGCGCAGGATGCGCCGACCAAGAGGCCAAAGACGAACTGGAACGCAATCAGCGAGGTTGCGTGGCTCGCGAGAAACAGGCTCAAAGCCAGCACCGTCGACCCCGTCAGCACCACCGGCAGCGGGCCGAACCGGTCGGTCAGCGTGCCCCAGGCCATGCTGGTGAAGGCCATCGCGAGAAAGCCGATCGTCATCGCGCTTGAGATGCCCGTCACCGACCACCCGGTGTCCTTCGCGATCGGCTGCAGGAACACCGGCAACGAAAACATGCCGCCGATCGCGACGCAGCCAAGCAGGCCGCCGGCGGCGACGATCACCCAGCGATAGTTGGAAGGGGTCATCTTGGGTCTCCCATACAGATGTCTCTGGATGAAGACGAACAGGCCGAGTGCGATCCGACAGGATCACCATCCATACTAACGAAATTTCTTGCGGGGCTGGAACCGCTTTACGCGGTCAACGCGTGCTGCTCCTGCTGTCGCCTGCTGCCAATGTGCGGCCGTGCGCCTCCCCCAAGTAGCGAGCCCCGCAACACAACGTGCAATGGCGGCTTGTGTCAAAACAATCTCACCTCCATTCTGCGCGCCGCTGAAATCCCGCCGCTTTTTTGGGAAGAGGACTTATGGATGGGAATGAACTTCGAGCTAATGCTACTGACAGCCGCGAGTGTTTGGGGTCTTCTCCAGCTTGTTGCTGCCGCGCAAGCCGCAAACGCGCAGTATGGCCTCACATGGGCCGCGAGCCCGCGCGACATCGAGATGCCGCCACTCAAGCCCATCGCCGGGCGCATCAACCGCAATTTCCGCAATTACATGGAGACGTTTCCGTTCTTTGCGGCGTCGATTCTCGCCGCTCAGGCGGCAGGCGTTCACAACGAGCTGACCCTTTGGGGATCGATAGCCTATCTCGGCGGACGCATCGCTTACACCGCGCTCTACATCTGCGGAATACCGCTGATCCGCTCGCTGTTCTGGAACATCGCCGCCTTTGGCATGCTCGCGGTTCTGGCCGCGCCCTTCGTGTCGCGCTGAGAGGCCCCGGGCAGCTCTCATGCCCAAGCCTGCAAGGAGCCATTGACGGCAATACTCAGGCCTTCGTCCGCGCCTGCCCGAACCATTCGTCGAGACTGATGCGACCGAGACGGGCCTCGCCCAGCGGCACCAGAGAATGCTGCTCGACCTTGCCGCCCAAATATCGCGCGCGGGACCCGCAAACAAAAAACTCGAAAACAACCCCATGCAAAGTAGCCGGGCTGCCGATGTGTTGCCTGACGAAGCCGGGGAGCGATTTGAGACGTCGGGCAAAATCACCGGCACGATGTCACCATCCAGCGCGAGCCGGATCGCCGTGGTGTCAGTCGTGGACCACGACCATTTTGCCGCGCGCCTCATTGGCCTCCATGACGCGGTGCGCCTCTCGGATCTCGCCGAAGCGGAAGACGCGGGCCGGCTTGACGTCGAGCCGACCTTCGGCTGCGTCCTGCGCGATCTGTTGAAGCGGCACGTCCGACAGCGGGAAGCCCGGCGTGCCAAACACAAAGCTGCCGAAGAAGGTGAGGTAGACGCCGCTCGTCATCTGCAGCAGCGGATTGAAGTCCGGGATCGGATCGAGGCCGCCGAGCCAGCCGGCCAGGCACGAACGGCCGCCGCGACGAAGCATGGCAAGGGAATCCAGCACGACGCTGTTTCCGACGAGATCGAGCACCGCATCGATCTGTTTTGCCTCGGCGATGTGCTTCGAAAGGTCGGGGCGCTCGATTTCGCAGCGCTCGGCGCCGAGCTTCTCCAGCAGCGCGAAACGATCACGGCTGCGGGTGGTCGCGATCACGCGAACCCCGGCATTGACCGCCATCTTGAGAGCGGCCTGGCCGAAGGACGATGTCGCGCCGCGAATGACGAGGAGCTGTCCTTTCCTGATCTCCAGATTGCGGAACAGGCAGGTCCAGGCCGTGGCGTAGGTCTCGGGAAACGCCGCCAGCTCAGCCCACGGCAGGTCCGCCTCGATCAGCGCGACATTCGACACGGGAACGCGGGTATATTCGGCGTAGCTGCCGTTGATGGTACGGCCAAGACCGCCCATCAGTGCTGCGACCTTCGCGCCGACCGGAAACTCGCCGCCGGGGCAGGATTTCACCAGGCCCACACATTCGATGCCGCTCACTGGCGCTGCCTCCGCCCATTCGCCACGACGCATGTGCAGCTCCGCATGGTTGAGGCCGAACGCCTTGATCTCGATGACGACGTGACCGAGCTTGGGCTCCGGCTCGGGGATGTCCTTGTAGACGAGGCTGTCGAGGCCGCCGAATTTGTCGAGGACAATGGCACGCATGTTGATGTCTCCGTGGGTTGGATGCCATGCCCGCTCGCGCGGCGCGGCAAGCGCGGGTGCGATGTCAGCGGGGAAGGAACTCGCGGATCACAGCAGCGATCTCGGCGGCGTGTGTCTCCAGCGCGAAATGGCCGGTGTCGAAGAAACGCACCGTTGCATTCGGCATGTCGCGCTTGAATGCCTCCGCTCCTGCCGGCAGGAAGAACGGATCGTTCTTGCCCCACACCGCCAGGAATGGCGGATTGTGGGTGCGGAAATAATTTTGGAAAGCCGGGTAGAGCGCAACGTTGCTCTTGTAGTCGCCGAATAGATCGAGCTGCACCTCGTCCGCGCCGGGCCGCGAAAGATAGTAGTTGTCGAGCGAATAGCCGTCCGGCGAGACCCTGGTCGCATCGGGGACGCCGTGGGTGTATTGCCAGATCGTCGTCTCCGGCTTGAGGAAGGCGCGTAACGCCTGCCGGTTTTCCTCCGACGCATCCTGCCAATAGGCCCGGATCGGATTCCAGCCGTCGCTCAAGCCCTCCTCGTAGGCGTTGCCGTTCTGCGAGATGATTGCCGTGATGCGCTCCGGATGTTTTGCAGCGATGCGAAAGCCCGTGGGCGCACCGTAGTCGAAGACATAGAGCGCAAAGCGCTCCAGGCCGATCACCTCGGTGAAGCGGTCGATGATCTCGGCAATATGATCGAATGTGTACGCGAACATGCCGCGCGCCAGCTTGTCCGACTGTCCGAAGCCGGGCAGATCGGGAGCCACGATGTGAAAGCGATCGGCGAGCAGCGGGATGAGATCGCGGAACATGTGACCAGCGCTGGGGAAGCCGTGCAGCAGCAGCAGCGTCGGCGCATCCGCACGCCCGGCTTCACGATAGAAGATCTTCCAGCCGTCGACGTCAGCAGTGCGATAGTTGATGGCAGCCACGAGCTTTCTCCTCCGTTACATAACTTTCTAAAACCTAACTTACAGGTTACACGCTGAACGTGCCGTCCACTTGGCCGTGGCGACCGCTACGCCATGGAATACGGTCATGGAGCCGACGAACTTTGCCCATCCCCAATCGCATGAACTCTGTTTCGCAGGCGATCAACACGTTCAAATCTTTCAGGCGCATCGCCCTCTCCGTCCAGAGCATTCCCGCGCTCGTAACCTCTTTGATAACTACAATACGGTTACTCTTGGCTGGCGTAACTTGTCAACGACCAACAAAGCGGTTATCTATGGAGCAGCGTTCACGGTTGGGTGATGGAATTGGGACAGCGCCGGGAACAGGAGTCTTCGATGAACCAACATCCTCCCGCGATCTTCATCGGCGATGCGCCCGGTCTGGATTTCCTGAATTCGATCGCCACTCCGGTCGATACGCCCTTCGACTGGATCGACAATGGCGAGGGCCTGCTGAACTGGCTCGGGCAGGCACAGCTTGTGCCTGCAGATGCGCTTGGAAGCATTCGCTCGCAGGCGCTGCCCGGCGAGCTGGACAAGGTCGCAGATCAGGCGCGGAGCCTGCGAGAGTGGTTCCGAGGCGTCGTGCGCAAGCATAAGGGCCGTCCCCTGACCGCAAAGACTCTCGCCGAACTCGAACCGCTCAATCGACTGCTGGAGCGGGATGATTGCTTCAACCGCATCGTGGCCGCGCCGAAGGGCGCACCGTCGCCCCTCCAGCGGCAATCGATCCGCCGATGGCGCACGCCCGAAGCCCTTCTCGCCCCCATTGGAGAGGCACTGGCACAATTCGTCTGCGTGGAAGATTTTTCAAACGTGAAGGCCTGCGAAGGACCAGCCTGC
>NZ_JBANBK010000085.1:0-36153 GCF_053572325.1 Bradyrhizobium sp. UFLA05-112
CGATCTCGCGTTGAATCTCCTTCAATATGCGATTCTCACCCAGCTTGGTCCGTGGATTTCTGACTCAGTAAGATTAGTGCTCGGCTGCGATGGTGGCCCAGCAGGTGATCGCGCTGCAGACCGAGCTCCAGCGGCCAAAACCCTTGTAGATCTGGGCTGCGACCTGCTCCTGCTGCTTCAGTGTGCCCTCGGCCTTGATCTGCGGGTCGGAGACGTTGCGGATCGCAAGCCAGCGCGGTGCCTTCGCGCCCATGTCCTTGGCGACGAGGCCCAGGATCGCATCGCCCATCTCGGAGACGTCGCCGAGGCCTTGGAGATGGAAATGATCGTCCGAGGTATCGAAGCCGAAGAAATCGGTGGTGACCACCGACGAGCTCAATCCGCTCGGCTTCACCACGAAGATTTTCGGTGGCCGCGTATTGTCCTTCGGCAGTTGCCCGGCATTGGCCTTGAACAGCGTCCTGGCCTCTGCAAAGCGCGTCGTCTTCGCCGACTTGCTCGAGAAATGCTCCTGCGCGAATGGCTGCTTCTTGAATTTCGACATGCAGTCGAAGCGAACGATCGGGCTGACGATGACGTCGCCGACCTCGACCTCCTTGCCGATGCCGCCGGCGGTTCCCGTGGTGATGACGAGCGAGGGCTGCACCTCCTGGATGATCTGGCGCCACACGTCGATGTTCGGCAGTTGCGGGCCGTCCTGCGACATGTGCGAATCGGACTTGAAGATCACGACCTTCTTCTTGCCGATCATCGTGGTCCAGTAGGTGCCGAGCCGCTTCAGCTCCATGGCCGGGCAGCCATTGCGCATCTTCTTCGAGATGGTTGCGAAATTGTGCTTGTAGGGCAGGTAGTCGTTGCGGGAGTCCTTGCCCGGCGTCAGCACGCGGCTCAGCGCATGGCCCTCGTCGACGGTCCAGGTCACCACCAGCACGTCACCGCGCGGCAACGGGCTGTTGCCGTTGCCCCTCGGCTTCGGCCCGGTCTGCGGCGCGAGCCCTTTCGGCCAGGGAATGTCGGTGAAGCGCGACAGGCCGGTCGCGGTAGAGAACGCCATGAACTCGCGGCCTGCGGGCGATTCCGAATCGAAATCGATGATCTCGCGCTGAAAATCTTCCGGCGAAACTTTTGCCGACCGCTTCACCGCTGCATCCGCCAGGCGCTTGACCGCATAGGTCGCGCGCGGCGGCGGTGTCGTGATCGGATCGAAACCCAGATTTCTCTGAACCCATTTGCGGTCAGCCAGCATCGCTAAACTCCTGCGCCAAATGATTTGACAGTATCTTCCATTGGTCGGCCAAGCGGACCGACGGTTGCAATTTTAAATCGAGTTCGCCGATCTCAATTGGTCCGAGCCACTGACCAATTCTGTTCCGGATTGAAGCTGTCGATGTTTTGATCGGTAAGACAAAGGTTTTCGTGAAAAATATCGTCCGGCATCTGAACCAAATTCGATCTCAGATTACACCTATAGTTGAATACCGGCAATCGCCCTTCCAATCACAAGCGGAGGAAGTCATGGCAGGCACGATGAAACGCGTGGTACTGGCGAACAGCGCACGGAAGTTGCCGAAGGGGGCCAAGCTGATCGGCGCGGCCGATCCCAAGCAGGAGATTGAGATCAGCGTCCGCCTGCGCGCCAAGCGCTCCGACGACGAGACCGTGATGGCGCTGGGTGCACAACTGCCGCGTGAGCGACAATATTTTTCTCGCGCCCAATTTGCCGAGCAGATGGGCGCCGATCCCGCCGACGTCTCCAAGATCGACAATTTTGCGCATCACCACGACCTCAACGTCAAGAGCGTGCATCTGGCCTCGCGCACGGTGAAGCTGACCGGCACGGTGAAGGCACTCAGCGCGGCCTTCGGCGTCAAGCTCAACAAGGTCAAGCACGAGGGTGCGACCTATCGGATGCGCAAGGGCAGCGTGCAGATTCCGGCCGAGCTCGAGGGTATCGTCATTGGCGTGCACGGGCTGGACAATCGTCCGGTCGCGCGTCCGCACTTCCGGCACAAGCGGATCGGACGGGCGGCGATCGCGCACGCGGCGCAGAGCCGCAGCTTCTCGGTCGAGCAGATCGCCCAGCTCTACAACTTCCCGGACGGCGAGACTGGCGCCGGCCAGTGCATCGCCATCATCGAGCTCAACGACATCGACCAGAAGGGCAAGCCGACAGGAGCCGGTTACAAGACCTCGGACCTGAAGACGTTCTTCAAGAAGGCGGGAATCCCGATGCCGCAGATCGCGCCGGCGAGCGTCGATGGCGGCGCCAACAAGCCCGGCCATTCCGATGCCGATGGCGAGGTCGTGCTCGATATCGAGGTTGCGGGCGCCATCGCGCCCGGGGCCAAGATCGTGGTCTATTTCGCGCCCAACACCACCAACGGCTTCATCGATGCGGTGAAAGCCGCGGTCCACGACAGCGCGCGAAAGCCGTCTGTGATCTCGATCAGCTGGGGCGGCCCCGAAGATCCGGAAAACTCACAGCAGTTCCTCGACGGTCTGAATGAAGCGATCCGCGACGCGGCGGCGATGGGTGTCACCGTCTGTGTCGCCTCCGGCGACAACGGCTCGGCCGACATGGGTTCGGACTGGGACGGCAAGCCGCATGCGGATTTCCCGGCGTCGAGCCCGTTTGCGCTGGCCTGCGGCGGCACCAATCTCAAGGCGCCGAACGGCCAGATCCAGGAGGTGGTCTGGAACGGTGGGCCGCAAGATGGCGCGGGGGGCGGCGGCGTCAGCGTCGTATTCGCCCAGCCGAAATACCAGGCCAACGCCCATGTCCCGAAATCGCCGGCGCGTCACAGCGGGCGCGGAGTGCCCGACGTCGCGGGCGACGCCGATCCGGCCACCGGCTATCAGATCTTCCTCAACGGCGCCGGTGCCACGATCGGCGGCACCAGCGCGGTGGCGCCACTGATGGCCGGGTTGATCGCGCGGATCAATGAGGCGACGACCAGGAAGTTCGGCAAGACGGTCGGCTTCATCAATCCGCTGATCTACGCAGCCGGCGCGCAAGGCGCGTTCCGCGACATCACCAGCGGCAACAACGACATCACCGGTCAGTTGCGCGGCATGTACAAGGCCGGCCCCGGTTGGGACGCCTGCTCCGGTCTCGGCGTTCCCAACGGTACGGCCTTGCAGGATCTCTTGGCGGCGTGATTCACGCTTGTTTTGAGACGCGTCTGCTCCGAGGGCCGAGAGCTGGTGCGTTTGCCTCAGCTCTCGCGTCCCGGACGCGACGCAGAGCCGGGACCCATCTCACCCCGGGCTGTGGGCCCCGGCTCTGCAGCGCACCGCTGAAGGAGCGCTGCGCCGCGTCCGGGGCAGGAGAATCTCGCTATGAGCCATGCTTATGCGCGTGCTTGCGCGGCTTCGCCTTCCCTTCGCCCGTCGGGATCATCACCACGCGGCCGTAGCGCACGCCGCGTTCGGCGATGATGTGGTCGGCGAAATGCTTGACCTCGTCGGCGGATCCCCTCAGCGCCGTCATCTCCATGCAATTGTCGTCGTCGAGATGGACGTGCAGCGTGGCGAGCGCGAGGTCGTGATGGCCGTGGAATTCCTGCACCAGGCGTTTGGAGAGATCGCGCGCCGCGTGGTCGTAGACATAGACGAGGCCGGCAACGCAGGGACCGGTCTGCGCGGTGTCCTCCGCCGTCTGCTGCAACCCCGCCCTGGCGAGGTCGCGGATGATCTCCGAGCGGTTCTGGTAGCCGCGCGCCACGGCCGCCGCATCGATCTCCGCCAGCAAATCGTCCTCGATCGTGATCGTCACCCGCTGCATGGAACGCTCCCCGCGCGCCGCGCGATGTCACGCGGCATCAACGAAACCGTTCTACACGGATTTCGCAGGCGTCACAGCCGTGTTGCTCGAAGCCGGAGCGCGTTGCCGACGACGCTGACCGACGACAGCGCCATCGCGGCGGCCGCGATGATCGGCGACAGCAGGATGCCGAAGGCCGGATAGAGGATGCCGGCCGCGATCGGGATGCCGGCCGCGTTGTAGATGAAGGCGAAGAACAGGTTTTGCCGGATGTTGCGCATCGTCGCCTGCGACAGTTTTCGCGCGCGCACGATGCCGGTGAGATCGCCTTTGAGCAGGGTGACGCCGGCGCTTTCCATGGCCACGTCCGTGCCCGTGCCCATGGCGATGCCGACCTCGGCCGCGGCCAGCGCCGGGGCATCGTTGACGCCGTCGCCGGCCATCGCGACGGTGCGCCCGGATGTCTGAAGCCTGGTCACGACCGCGCTCTTCTGATCCGGCAGCACCTCGGCTTCGACGTCGGCGATGCCGAGCCTGCGCGCGACGGCCTCGGCCGTGGTGCGGTTGTCGCCCGTCAGCATGATCACCTTGATGCCCTCGGCGGCGAGATCCTTCAGGGCCTGCGGCGTCGTCGCCTTGACCGGATCTGCGATCGCGAACAGCCCGGCCAGCCTGCCATCGACCGCCATGTTGATGACGGTTGCGCCGTCCTGGCGCAGCCGCTCTGCTTCCGCATCGAGCGGCGTCGTGTCGATGCCGATCGAGCTTAGATATTTTGCGTTGCCGAGCACGATGGTCTTGCCGTCGACCTTGCCGGTCGCACCCTTGCCGGTCGGCGAATCGAACTGATCGACCGCGCCGAGTCCGAGCTGCTTCTCCGTTGCCGCGCGCAAAATCGCATCCGCCAGCGGATGCTCGCTGGCGCGCTCGACGCTTGCAGCGAGGCGGAGGAGATCGTCCTCGGCAAATCCGACAGCGGGGACGATCGCGACCACCTTCGGCTTGCCCTCGGTCAGCGTGCCCGTCTTGTCGACCACGAGCGTGTCGATCTCCTCCATCCGTTCCAGCGCTTCGGCGTTCTTGATCAAGACGCCTGCCTGAGCGCCGCGGCCGACGCCGACCATGATCGACATCGGTGTCGCGAGCCCGAGCGCGCAGGGGCAGGCGATGATGAGCACGCTGACGGCCGTCACTAGGCCGAAGGCGAGCCGCGGCTCCGGGCCGAACCAGGCCCATGCGGCAAAGGCAATGACGGCGACGGCGATCACCGTCGGCACGAACCAGCCTGCGACCTGGTCGGCGAGACGCTGGATCGGCGCGCGCGAGCGCTGGGCGTCGGCGACCATCTGCACGATCTGCGACAGCAGTGTCTCGCGCCCGACCATCTCGGCGCGCATGATGAAGCTGCCGGACTGGTTAAGTGTCCCCGCGATGACCTTTGCGCCGGCCTCCTTGGCGACCGGCATGGATTCGCCGGTGACGAGGGATTCATCGAGCGCGGAACGCCCCTCCAGCAGAACGCCGTCGACCGGCACCTTCTCGCCGGGGCGGACGCGCAAGCGGTCGCCGGCATGAAGCGTGTCGATCTCGACCTCGTGCTCGCCGCCGTCGGCGTCGATGCGCCGTGCGGTCTTCGGCGCAAGCTGCAGCAGCGCCTTGATCGCGCCCGACGTCGCGTCGCGGGCGCGCAGCTCCAATACCTGGCCGAGCAGCACCAGCACTGTGATGACAGCGGCCGCTTCGAAATAGACCGCGACCGCGCCGTCGTGCCCCCTGAAGTTTGCCGGAAAGATCTGCGGCGCCAGCGTCCCGAACAGGCTGTAGACGTAAGCGACAACCGTGCCGATCGCGATCAGCGTGAACATGTTGAGGTTGCGCGTGACCAGCGATTGCCAGCCGCGCACGAAGAACGGCCAGCCGGCCCACAGCACGACGGGTGTGGCGAACACGAGCTGGATCCAGTTCGAGAGCGTCGGATCAATCCAGTTGTGCGGGCCGGCGAGGTGGCCGCCCATCTCCAGCACGACCGCCGGCAGCACCAGCGCGCCGCCGATCCAGAATCGCCGCGTCATGTCGGCAAGCTCCGGATTGGGGCCGGTGTCGAGGCTCGCCACTTCCGGCTCCAGCGCCATGCCGCAGGTCGGGCAGCTTCCGGGACCGACCTGGCGGATCTCGGGATGCATCGGGCAGGTATAGATGGTGCCCGCAGGCATCTTGGGGTCGCTCGCCTTTTGCTCTTCCGTTCCCTTGGCGAGATATTTGGCGGGATCGGCCGCGAATTTGGTGCGGCAGCCGGCGGAGCAGAAATGGAAGGTCTCGCCGTGATGTTCGAAGCGGTGCTTCGATGTCGCGGGATCGACCGTCATGCCGCAAACGGGGTCGCGGACCTTGTCGCTGGACGCAGCGTGATGGTGATGGGCGTGGCCGGAATGATCGCCATGGCCGCTGCAGCAGGATGATGCCGCGGGCATTTTCACTGGCGGGGCAGCCTTGGCGGAACAACCGCATCCGGTGTGGTTAGCGGTTGCGTCGACCCGTTTGTGTTCGGCTTCGTCCATTCCAGCGCTCCGGCCTTGGTTCCGGTCTTGGCTCGGTCTTGGCTCCGGCCTTGCAACCCATACCCGGTAGGGGTATATAGACGTCATGCGCAAGGACATCAAGGCATCCGTCGGTAAACGTCTCGGCCGGATCGAAGGGCAGGTCCGCGGCCTCTCCAAGATGGTCGAGGAGGACCGCTACTGCATCGATATCGTGACGCAGATTTCCGCCGTGCGCGCCGCGCTGCGCCGGGTCGAGGAGGAGATCCTGAAAGACCACGTCGCCCACTGCGTCGAACACGCGATCTCGAGCGGGAGCAAGACGGATCAGCGGGAAAAGATCGCGGAGCTGATGGCGGTTATCAGCCGCGCGGAACGGTAGCGGTCGCCACACGCTCAACCGTCATCGCCCGGCTTGACCGGGCGATCCAGTACTCCGAGAGGTTCGTTATGAATCGATGAGCCACGGCGTACTGGATTCCCCGCTTTCGCGGGGAATGACAGCGGTGAGAGGCCGAAGCGCTTCCCGCTACAGCGAGTCCCCAAGATACACATCCCCAGGCTTTCGCCAGGACGACCTCGGGGCTGGCACTACGCCGCGACATCGCGCGTCCGCGCGCGGCGCCTTGGGCGATACATGGCGATGCTCTTCAAAAACGGAAAGCGTTCCCTGACGGAAACGCGCGCGGCGGTGACGGCCTTGGCCGCACTCACTTCTTGAGCCGGAACTTCAGCCGGCGTTTCTTCGTCAAGCGCTTCAGGAACGAGCGGCGGCGAACGGAGCGTTTCTGGAAACACACTGAAAGTGCCCGCTACCTCCTCGAGCGGCTTCTGCTTGTCGGCCCAGTGCAGGGTTGTGTAGTCGAAGCCGTGCACGATGGTGGGTTTGACGACCTCGAAATAGGGCGAGATGTCGAAGTCGCGGGGCATGTAGAGCGAGGAATCGCGGATATGGAGGATCTCGCGGCGCGCCTGCCGGCTGCCGGCCTTGGTGATCTTGGGCAGGATCGGATAGCGCACGGCATCGAAGGCCTGCGCGATCAGCGCCGAGCAGATGATCTTGGTCGGATCGCCCGAGCCAATCGCGATCATGCGCCGCCGCCAACGCTGCGGGATCGGCAGCGGAAACAGAAAGCGCATCAGGTCCAGGATGTTCTTGGTGTCGTAGCCGAAGCCGATGCGGTTGATTGCGTAGCGGCAGACGGTGGTACGGTCCTCGTAGGACAGTCCCACCGGACGGCACAGCCTTGTGTGATACGGATAATATTTCGAGAGCGGAGCCGAGGTGACGCCTTCGCCGATATTGGCCTCGATCAGCACGTGCTGCTCGCCGTCGGACTCTTCGGCGCCCTCGACGGGGCCGACATAAAGCGCGGCATGCGACCAGGTCGACTGCGTGAGATATTTGATGATTCCGGAGATGCGGTTGTTGCCCTCGACCAGCAGGACGTCGCCGGGCTGGATGACGCCGCGAAGATGCTCGGGATCGCTCGGCGTGAACGGCTCGTAGCCCGGCACCTCCTTGGAGAGGTACGCGGCAATCAGCTTGCCGACTGAGTCTAGGACGGTCCCCATTGCGAGCTCCCCGCAGCCTTTTCCGGCTGCCTTTTTCCCTTCTCTATCATGGTCGATACGCGTTGCAATTTGGTTCATTGCGCACGGCGATCAAGTACGATTGATTCACCATGATGGTTGCCGCGCTGCGCCAGATACGGCAAGGTTCGCTAGCTGTTCCCGTTCGCTTCAAGTCCCCGGAAACCATGACATGACAATCACGCGCCGCAGCTTCCTCTCGGCGTCGGCGGCGTTCGCCGTAGCACCGACCCTGCGCGCGGCCGCCGCACCCCTGCCGCGCGAGGCTGACATCGTCGTGATCGGGGCCGGCGCGGCGGGCATCGCTGCAGCGCGGCGAGTGATGGCGGCCAATCGCAAGGTCGTGGTGGTGGAAGCGGCAAGCCAGATCGGCGGCCGCTGCATCACCGACAGCACCACGTTCGATACCGCATTCGATCGCGGCGCGCGCTGGATGCACAACCCCGACACCAACCCGATGATCCGCCTTGCGCGCAGCGTCGGGCTCGACGTGTCGCCGGCCCCCGCCGGCCAGAAGATGCGCATCGGCCGCCGCAACGCGCGCGCCGGCGAGACCGAGGAATTCCTGGCGGCACTGGTGCGCGCCAATCGCGCCATCGACGAGGCCTCGCGCGGCAAGCTCGACACCTCCTGCGCGTCGGTGCTGCCAAAGGACCTCGGCGACTGGGCGGCTACGGCCGAATTCCTGCTGGGCGCGAATTTCGCCGGCAAGGACCTCAAGGAGCTCTCGGTCATCGACAAGGCGCGTGCGCAGGACCGCAACGCAGCGATCGCCTGCAAGCAGGGCCTGGGCACGCTGATCGCCAAGCTCGGCGAGCAGGCGCCGGTTGCGCTGTCGACGCCGGCAAGCCGCATCCTCTGGAGCAATCGCGACGTCAGCGTCGAGACGCCGGCCGGCAAGATCGTCGCGCGCGCCGCCATCATCACCGTCTCGACCAACGTGCTCACGGCTGGCGCGATCAAGTTCGCGCCCGATATCCCCAAGCGCACGCTCGACGCAGCCTCAAAGCTCAGCCTCGGCAGCTACGATCACATCGTGTTGCAGCTGCCCGGCAATCCGCTCGGGCTCGCGCGCGACGACATCCTGATCGAGCAGAGCAATTCGACCCGCACCGCGCTCTTGTTCGCCAATATCGGCGGCTCCTCGCTGTGCTCGATCGACGTCGGCGGCTCCTTCGGCCGCGACCTGTCGGAGCAGGGCGAGCAGGCGATGGCCGCATTCGCGAGGGACTGGCTGACAAAGCTGTTCGGTAGCGAGGCCACTGCGGGTATCAAGAAGGTCAGCGCGACGCGCTGGAATGCCTCGCCATTCGTGATGGGCGCAATGTCGGCCTCCGCGCCCGGCGGCCAGCTCTCGCGAAAGATCCTGACCGAGCCGATCGGTTGCATCTATCTCGCCGGCGAAGCCACGCACGACACGCTCTGGGGCACCGTCGATGGCGCCTGGGAGAGCGGCGAGCGCGCCGCCGAAGCCGCGCTGCGCCGCATCGGCGCGCTCAGGGATGAGCCGGCCGAGGTGCCGACGCAATCGACGAAGCGGAGGCAAAAACGTTAGACGTCGTCCCGGACAAGCGCCTCAATCTCAGCTCGTCGTCCCGGCCTTCGCTGGGACGACTCGCGAAGAGAGCTACCGTAAAATCCCATCCAGCGCCGGCAGGCCGAAAATGACGGCCATTGCAATCAGCATGTAGCAGATCGCGCGGAAAACCTTTTCGCTAGCACGCCCGAACAATGATGCGCCGAAGGCGACGCCGGCCGCATAGACCGGCCCCACCACGAGCGAGAGCAGGAGCGCATCGCGCGTGATCAGGCCGCTCGTTGCGTAGCTCGCCATGGAGAAGAGATCCGAGGCGCCGAAGAACAGCACGATGTTGGCGCGGGCGACCGTCGCCACGATGGGACGGCCGAGCCAGTGGCCGACGATCGGCGGGCCGCCGGTCTGGGCCAGGCCACTACAGAAACCCGAGAGGCCGCCGATGCCGACCGAAAGCCAGGCGTGATCCTTGCCGCGATAGCGCCAGCCCGACAGCAGGAGAATCAGCAGCGCCGCGACGAAGCAGGAGATGATCCAGCGCGTCGTTACGGGGTCGAGCACGCTGAGGAAATAGGTGCCGATGGGCACGCCGATCAACGCGCCCAGCACGATCACGGCAGTCGCCTTGCGGTCGGCCTTGCGCCAGGCATCCGGCAGCAACGGCGCGGCGGCGACGAAATCGATGATGAGGAGCAGGGCGGCGACGAGTCGCGGCGGCGCGACGCTGCTGGCGAGCGGCATGAAGATCAGCGCCGAGCCGAAGCCCGAGAAGCCGCGCGCGGTGCTCGAGACGAAGGCGACGGCGCAAAGCGCCATCGCAGTGGCGAGACTGACATCCCTGGGGAGGAAGTCGGAAAGACTCATCCCCGAAGAGTGCCGCCGGTCTTCTTCGTCACCTCGGCGACGATCTTCGCCGCAACCGCCTCGATCTCCTGGTCGGTCAGCGTCTTCTCGCGCGGTTGGATCGTCACGGCAATCGCGATCGACTTCTTGCCGTCGTCGATGCCCTTGCCCTCATAGACGTCGAAGACGTTCACGGCGGTGATCAGCTTCTTGTCGACGCCCTGCGCGGTGCGCACGATGTCAGCAGCTTTCACGCTGCGATCGACGATGAAGGCGAAGTCGCGCGAGACCGGCTGGAACGCCGACAGCTCGATCACGGGCTTGGCTCGCGTCGGCTTCTTCTTGGCCTCGGGAATGCGGTCGAGGATCACCTCGAACGCCATCACGGGGCCGTCGGCGCCGAGTGCTTCCAGCGCGCGTGGGTGCATCTCGCCGAAATAGCCGAGCACGTTCTGCGGGCCGATCTGAATCGTGCCGGAGCGGCCGGGGTGCAGCCATTTTGGTCCCCCCGCGACGATCTGCAGCGCCTGCATCGGCGCGCCGGCCGCAGCTAGCACCGCCAGCGCATCGGCCTTGGCATCGAGCGCGTCGGCTGCGGCAGAGCCGGACCAGTGACGCCCCAGACCTTCCGATGATGCAAAGCCGCGACGAACGCCCGACGCCGCCATGAACTGATCCTGCGGACGATCACCTTTGAAGAGCTGGCCGACCTCGAACAGCGCGACATCGCCAAAGCCGCGATCGGCATTGGCCTGCGCCGCGGCGATCAGGCCTGGTAGCAGGCTGGGCCGCATGTCGGAGAGATCGGATGCGATCGGGTTGGCGAGCTCGAGCTCGCGCTGACCGCCGCCGAACAGTTCGGCCGCCGGCTTGGCGATGAACGACCACGTCACCGCCTCGACCATGCCACGGGTCGCGAGCGCGCGCCTGGCGCGACGCGTGCGGAGCTGGAGCGGCGTCAGCACGGGCTTGCGCGCGTCCTCGCCGCGCTCGAACGGCGTCTCCGGCACCTTGTCGACGCCATAGATGCGGATGATCTCCTCGACGATGTCGGCCTTGCCGTGCACGTCGGAGCGCCAGGACGGCACTGCGACCTTCACGGTCGGACCCGCGCCCGCCATCATGAAACCGAGATGGGTGAGAATCCGCTTCATCTCGACCTGCGGCACCTCGATGCCCGAGAGACGCTTGACCTCGGACAGCGGGAACTCGATCACGCGGTCATCGCCGAAGGCCTTGCCGGTCACGAACGTCTCCGACGGCGCGCCGCCGCACATCTCCATCACGAGCTTCGTCGCGAGCTCCAGCCCTGGCACCATGAAGGCCGGATCGACGCCGCGTTCGAAGCGGTAGCGCGCGTCCGAATTGATGCCGAGCTTGCGGCCGGTCTGCGCGATGTTGATCTCGTTCCACAGCGCCGATTCGATCAGCACGTCGGTGGTGTTCTCGTCGCAGCCCGAGGCTTCGCCGCCCATGATGCCGGCGAGCGATTCAACGCCGTTCTGGTCCGCGATCACGCAGATGTTGGAGTCGAGATTGTAGGTGCGGCCGTCGAGCGCGAGCAGGGTTTCGCCGTCGCGCGCGCGGCGCACGACGAGATTGCCCGTCACCTTCCTGGCGTCGAACACGTGCAGCGGACGCGCGCGGTCGAAGGTCATGAAGTTGGTGATGTCGACCAGCGCGTTGATCGGACGCAGCCCGATCGCGGTCAGCCGCTTCTGCAGCCATTCCGGCGAGGGGCCGTTCTTCACCCCGCGCACCAGCCGCAGCGCAAAGCCCGGGCACAGCGAGGTGTCCTCGACCGTCACCTTCACCGGGCAGGGGAATTCGCCCTTCACGGGTCTGATGGTGGGGTCCTTGAACTTGCCCATGTCGGCGGCGGCAAGGTCGCGCGCGATGCCGTGCACGCCGGTGCAGTCCTGCCGGTTCGGCGTCAAATTGATCTCGATCACGGGATCGCCGAGGCCCGCCCATTCGGCATAGCCCGCGCCGATCGGCGCGTCCGCCGGCAATTCCATGATGCCGTCGTGATCATTGGAGATCTGCAGCTCGGCCGCCGAGCACAGCATGCCGCGGCTCTCGACGCCGCGGATGGTCCCGATGCCGAGCGTGATGTCCTTGCCGGGAATGTAGGTGCCGGGGGCCGAGAACACGCTGACGAGCCCGGTGCGCGCATTCGGCGCACCGCACACGACCTGCACCGGCGCACCGCCGTCACCCGTGTCGACCATGCAGACGCGCAGGCGGTCGGCATTCGGATGCTGCACGGCGGAAATCACCTTCGCGATCGTAAAGGGCTTCAGCGCCTTCGCCTTGTCCTCGATGTTCTCGACCTCGAGCCCGATCATGGTGAGCTTCTCGGCGAGCTTGTCGAGCGTCTCGTCGGTGTCGAGATGATCCTTCAGCCAGGAGAGAGTGAATTTCATGGCTGGTTTTTCTCCACGGGAACGGTCTGCTCCCTCTCCCGCTTGCGGGGGAGGGTGGGGGTGGGGGCTCTCTCCGCGATGGTAGTCGCGATTGTTGAGAGAACGCCGCCGCGATTTGTCATCACATCGTGATTGCTGAAGCGGAGCACCTTGAAGCCTTTGGCTTCGATGACCACCGAGCGGCGCGCGTCAGCACGTTCTCCTTCATCGGAGAAATGCTGGCCGCCATCGAGCTCGATGACGAGCTTGGCCGCATGGCAGATGAAATCGGCGACGGAGCGTTCGATCGGCACCTGACGTCGGAAGCTTGCGCCATTCAATCGGCCAGCGCGCAGCTCCGACCAGAGGATCCGCTTGGCATCGGTCGAGTTGCGCCTCAGCGCGCGAGCATTTGCGCGCAGCTTGGCCGATATCTTCCAGTCCGGGTGTTCAGGATCAACCATCGGCAACCCCACCGTGGAGCAACCCTCACCCCAGCCCTCCCCCGCAAGCGGGGGAGGGAGTCCGACCTGTTGAGCGGGCAGAGAATACGTATCCATGAGATCGACGTTGCAAGCGCGGTCTATCCATTCCCTCCCCCGCTTGCGGGGGAGGGGCAGGGAGAGGGCTCTCTCCACGACGGGAACGGTGAGAGTCTTCGTGAGCCCATATGAACACGCAAGCATCACGTGCTCAGCCCTCCCGCCAAGGTCGGCACCTCGAGCGGCTTGAAGCCGTAGTGGGACAGCCAGCGGACGTCGCTGTCGAACAGCTGGCGCAGATCGGCGATGCCGTATTTCAGCATGGCGATGCGGTCGATGCCCATGCCCCAGGCAAAGCCCTGGTACTCGTCGGGATCGATGCCGCAGGCGCGCAGCACGTTCGGGTGCACCATGCCGCAGCCCAAAATCTCCAGCCAGTCCTCGCCCTCGCCGAAGCGGATCTCGCCCTTGTCGCGGCGGCACTGGATGTCGACTTCCAGCGACGGCTCCGTGAACGGGAAGAACGACGGGCGGAAGCGCATGTTGATGTGATCGACCTCGAAGAACGCCTTGCAGAACTCGTGCAGGATCCATTTGAGGTGGCCAAGATGCGAGCTCTTGTCGATCACCAGCCCTTCGACCTGGTGGAACTGCGGCGTGTGGGTCGCATCCGAATCGATGCGGTAGGTGCGGCCGGGGCAGATCACGCGGATCGGCGGCTTCTGGCTCAGCATGGTGCGTACCTGCACCGGCGAGGTGTGGGTGCGAAGCAGCATGCGTGAGCCGTCCTCCTTCGGATGGAAGAAGAAGGTGTCGTGCATCTCGCGCGCCGGATGGCCGACCGGGAAGTTCAGCTTCGTGAAGTTGTAGTCGTCGGTCTCGACATCGGGACCTTCGGCGACCGAAAAGCCCATGTCGGCGAAGATCGTGGTCAGCTCGTCCCAGACCTGGCTCAGCGGGTGGATGCGGCCGGCCTCAGTCGCAGGCTCGCGCAGCGGCAGGGTGACGTCGATGGTCTCGGCGGCAAGCCGTGCATCGAGCGCCGCCGACTTCAGGACCTCGCGCCGGGCGGCGAGCGCCTGGCCGACCTTGTCCTTGGCCTGGTTGATCGCCGCGCCTTGCGTCTTGCGCTCATCGGGCGACATTTTTCCGAGCGTGGCAAGCAGCGCGGAGATCGAACCCTTCTTGCCGAGCGCAGCGACGCGGACGGCTTCGAGAGCGGCCTCATCGTTGGCGGCCGCGACATCGGCGATGATCTGGGATTCGAGGTTGGCAAGATCGGTGCTGGTAAGATCGGTCATGGCAATCCCTTTTGGCCAGGATGCTCAGCCGATGCTCCTAGCCCGTCACACCCGGCGTTTCGCCGGGCATCCACGTCTGAGAAGTGTGCTTGCGCGAGAGATGACGGCCGGGACCCAAAGCGCGACAACGCGCCTCTGTCCGGGCCATCACAAGCTGAAAGCTGCGCAGAGCACAGTGGACGACGGCTTACGCCGTCAGCGCGGCAGTTGCCGCATTACGCCGCAAGGGCGGCCTTGGCCTTCTCGGCGATCGCCTGGAACGCGGCGGGCTCGCTGATCGCGAGATCCGACAGCACCTTGCGGTCCACGGTGATTCCGGACTTCGCCATGCCGTCGATAAATCGGCTGTAGGTCAGGCCGAACGGACGGACGGCAGCGTTGATGCGCTGGATCCAGAGCGCGCGGAAGGTGCGCTTCTTGCGCTTGCGGTCGCGGAAGGCGTACTGCGCGGCCTTCTCGACGGCCGGCTTGGCGGCGCGGATCGTGTTCTTGCGGCGGCCATAAAAACCCTTGGCGGCCTTGTAGACTTTCTTGTGCTTGGCGTGGGCGGTCACACCGCGTTTGACGCGAGACATGACAAAAATCCTTCAGAGATGACTTTGGTTTCGGAACGCCGCGGACAGTCGCGGCTCGGCTGAATTGATCGTGGACGCGATCAGGCGTTCGGCAAGAAGTACTTCTTGACGTTGTCGCCGTCGGTCTTGAACAGCACGCGGGTGCCGCGGAGCTGACGGATCTGCTTCTTCGTCCGCTTGATCATGCCGTGACGCTTGCCGCGCTGGGCGTGCATCACTTTGCCGGTAGCAGTCACCTTGAAGCGCTTTTTAGCGCCCGACTTGGTCTTCAACTTGGGCATTTGGCTCTCCTACTGGCCACAACAGGATACCGCCCGCGAAGGCGGCTGGCCGTCAAAAATGCTCGTTAGAGCGTTGATTGTGCTCAGGTTTTTACGAACTAGCGCGAAACCCGCACGGGCATCGCCACGGCAGCCCTTAAATCAGCCGGGCGATGAAGGCTGGGCTTATGGCAGAGACGAGGCCAATTGGCAATGATGAACCGCGGAAACGGGCTCGCCGACTATTTGACGTTGCCACTCTTATTGTCATGCCTTGCCGTCTGGAGGCCGACCAAAATGGCCCATTTTTCGCAGTCGCTTTCGTCTCGCGTTCTTCCGCGCCTTGGCACCCTCGCGCTTCTCGCCATGATCGGCGCTGCCGTCCTGCCGTCCACTGCCCATGCCCGGCTTGGCGGCTATGACGGGGTCTGGAACGTCACCTTCGCCACCACGCGTGGCAATTGCAGCTCCGGCTACATGGTCCCGTTCACGGTGACTGGCGGCCGCGTGACCTCGGCCGGCGGCGGCCGAGTGTCCGGCAGGGTCAACCGCGCCGGTTCCGTTGCGGTCCAGGTCTCGGTCGGCGCCTCCCATGCCAGCGGCGGCGGCCGGCTTGCAGGTAGGGGCGGTGCGGGCTCCTGGAATGGGATCATCTCCGGCGACCGCTGTAGCGGCACTTGGCAGGCGACGCGGACGTGAGCTGTCGCCGAGACGGCGTCTCGAAGGGTGGATCGCAGAAAAACAAAACGGCCCGCCAGATGGCTGACGGGCCGTTGACCTCATAAGAGCTAAATCCGGTTCAGCGCGGCGCCAGCACCATGACGACCTGGCGGCCCTCGAACCTGGCGTCCTGCTCGACCTTGGCGAGCTCGGCGACGTCGCTCTTGATCTTGTCCAAAAGCTTGGTGCCGATCTCCTGGTGCGCCATTTCGCGGCCGCGATAGCGCAGCGTGATCTTGACCTTGTCGCCCTCTTCGAAGAACCGCTGCATCGCGCGCATCTTCACGTCGTAATCGTGATCGTCGATCATCGGCCGGAGCTTGATCTCCTTGATCTCGACGGTCTTCTGGCGCTTGCGGGCTTCAGCGGCCTTTTTTTGGGCGGAATACTTGTACTTCCCGTAGTCCATAATCTTGCAGACGGGAGGGCTGGTATTCGGCGAAATCTCCACGAGATCCATGCCGGCTTCCTGGGCCATCTTGATGGCCATCATCGTCTCGACCGTGCCTTTGTTGTCACCGGTCTGGTCGATGAGCTGGATCTGCGCGTTGCGAATATCATCATTGATGCGCGGCCCGTCTTTGGCGGCAGGGGCCGGGGCTCTATTGGGACGACGAATGTTGGTTCTCCAAAGTTGTGAACGAAGCGGGTAGTCTGAAGGAAGATGCGTCTGCGGGCAAGCAAGTCACACCTGCCACGCCCGAAAAACCCTCAAATGCGAGGCATTTTGGTCACGCCCATCCGCACGCCGCTCGACATAGACACCTTGTCCCAGTTCCGCAAGCGTCCCAAAGGCCGATCCCGGCGTGTTGCGGGAGCACCGGTCAGCTCAAACCGCACAGCAAGAGTAAACGTTCCATGACGAATTCGACTGCCAACGAGGCTCCCACCTTCATCGATGTGGGCGAGGGCCCATCGCCACGGAAGATCGCGGTCCGCACCCGGTCGGGGAAGGGGCCAGGGAAGGAACCAGGGCTGTTCTGGCTCGGCGGTTTCAAGTCGGACATGCAGGGCACCAAGGCGGTGGCGCTGGACGATTGGGCGGCGGCGCATGGCCGCGCCTCGGTCCGGTTCGACTATTCCGGCCATGGCGAATCCGGCGGCGATTTTGCCGACGGCACCATCGGACGGTGGCTCGAGGAAAGCGTCGCGGTGTTCGAGCGCTTCTGCGCGGGGCCGCAAGTTCTGATCGGTTCCTCCATGGGCGGCTGGATGGCGCTGCTGCTCGCACGCGAGATCAGGAAGCGCGGCGGCAAGGCATCGCTGGCGGGGCTGGTGTTGATCGCACCGGCGCCTGATTTCACCGAAGAGCTAATGTGGAAGAATTTCCCGGCCGACGTGAAACAGGAGATCGAGACCAGGGGTCTCTGGCTCAGGCCGTCCGAATACGGTGACGGCTCGCCCTATCCGATCACGCGGAACCTGATCGAGGAGGGCCGCAACCATCGCGTGCTCGGCAGCGCCATCGATGTCGGCTGTCCCGTGCGCATCCTGCAGGGCGCCAAGGACCCGGACGTGCCGTGGCAACATGCCTTCGCACTGACGCACCGCCTGCCGGCCGACGATGTCGTGCTGACGCTGATCCAGGACGGCGATCACCGCCTGTCGCGCCCGCAGGACATCGCGCGCATCCTTGCCGCAGTCGCAGAGATCGGGTGAGGTGTTTCCAAGTCTAACAGCGTCATCACCCGCGAAAGCGAAAGCGGGTGATCCAGTACTCCGAGAAGCCTGCGATTGAACCGAGAGGCCGCGGCGTACTGGATGCCCCGCCTTCGCGGGGATGACGGAGAAGGGAGGAGAGGCCGATGACCATCACCGCAATGCTGCGCGCGTTCTGCGACGCGGTCGAGCAGCGCAACGGCAAGGCTTTTGCCGCTCTCTTCACCGAAGACGGCGTGTATCACGACGTGTTCTACGGCGCCTTCGCAGGCCGCGCCAAAATCGCCGAGATGATCGAAGACTGGTTCTATCGCACGGCAACCGATTTCCGCTGGGACATGCACGAGCCGGTGTCCGACGGCACGATGCTCTATGCCCGCTACACCTTCAGCTATCGCTCGACGTTGCCGGAGGCGAAGGGAGCGCGCGCCATGTTCGAGGGCGTCGCGATCATGAAGCTCAGGGACGACAGGATCGCGGAGTATCACGAGGTCGCCAACACCGCGCCGGCCCTCGTCGACCTGAATTTCGCGCCGGAGCGCATCGCGAAAATCATCGCCAAGCAGGGCGCGTCGCTGAAGGCGCTGCCGGAGATGAAGCGGCATCTGGCGTGAGTCTCTACATTCCGGGGCGCGACTTCCCTATGTGAGGGCAGCGCCACTCCCTCATTCCCTGCTCCGCAAGGGGGGAGGGAGCGCAGCAGCGTGCCCTCTACCGCTTCGACGGATTCGGCATCGGCTTGCGCTGTGCCAGTGCGGCCACCGTCGAGGTGCCGATCGGCCCCTGCTCGTCATAGAGCCAGCATTCGCCGATCGCGATGCCCTCGGCGGAGTGGTGGTTCACCACCTCGAAGCCGATCCATTCCGTCACCGGCAGGCGATGCAGATACACGGTGACGTCGCCGTTGATGAAGGCGAGCCCCTGATCGCCGGCATTGGCGAAGGGACTGGCGAAATCCGCAGCCACCGCGACGCGCGTGAACGGCGTCAGCGCAAAGCCGTCGACCAGCTCGCGCACCTCGCTCATCCAGAGTCGGCGCGGACCGAGCGAGCCCATATGGCCGACGATCGGGCGCGTCGTCCATTTGCCGTGCATGCCGAGGCGCGGATCGGTCGGCGGCGGAATCCCGGCAGGCTTGGGTGCATCCCAGTTCGGCGGCGACCAGATGTTGCCGTCCGGATTTTGCGTCCGGCGCAGGAGCTGGCACGAGGCGCGCGCCATGCTGACGCCGCCGGAGACAAAATCAGCTTCGACCACGCGGATGCGCAGGCCGTCGCGGACGAGCCGCGTGGTGATCTCGATCGGCTTGTCGATCGTCGGCAGGCGAAACATGTCGACCGTCAGCCGCGCCGGCACGAACTCGGGACCGCAATGGCGCTCCTCGATGCCGAAGGCGAGCAGGCCGACGATGACGCGCCCGTGCAGCGACTTCGGATCCCAGGGACCGTTGGCAACTTCCGTCGGATGGAATGTGTCGCCGGTGCGCGTGAAGAAGGGCGTGTTCGTCATGACGCGCGAGCTTGAAGGAACGCGTGGGGAAATCAAGGGTGGTGCTTCGTGGTCAGGAGCGGTGCGTGTTCTCCTCATTCTCCGCTGTCATCACCCGCGAAAGCGGGTGATCCAGTATTCCAGAGGCAGTGACGAATACGGAGAAGCCGCGGCGTACTGGATACCCCGCTTTCGCGGGGTATGACAGCGGAGGGTTAGGAAGCAGCTTGCCATTCCTCACGTACGCTGTCGTCGCCCTCGTCGATGAGTGCGCTTGCCTTCACCGCCGCAAACTGCTCGCGCGCCATCAACTGTCCCAGCGCCCACACCGCGGCCCCTCGCACCAGCGGGCTTGCATCGTCCAGCAACCGCCGCGCCTCCTCCGCCAATGTCACATCGCCGGAGTTGCCGATCGCGATCAGCACGTTGCGCAGGAAGCGGTTGCGGCCGATGCGCTTCACGGGTGACTTCGTGAATAGCTCACGAAACGCCGCATCGTCGAGCCGCGCGAGCTCGGCCAGACAAGGCGCGCGCAGCGCCTCGCGAGCGGCGAGCTTTGCCTCGCGGCCCTCTCTGGCGAACTTGTTCCAGGGGCAGGCGGCGAGGCAGTCGTCGCAGCCATAGATGCGATTGCCCAGCGCCTTACGGAATTCGTGCGGGATCGGTCCCTTGTTCTCGATCGTCAGATAGGAGATGCAGCGCCGCGCATCGAGCTTGTAGGGTGCGGGGAATGCCGCAGTCGGGCAGATGTCGAGGCACGCACGGCATGTGCCGCAATGATCGATCTCGCTCTCATCGCGCGGCAAATCGAGCGTGGTGTAGATCGCGCCGAGAAACAGCCAGGAGCCGAACTCGCGCGAGACGAGGTTGGTGTGCTTGCCCTGCCAGCCGAGACGCGCAGCCTGCGCCAAGGGCTTCTCCATCACGGCGGCGGTGTCGACGAATACCTTGACCTCGCAAGGCGCCGTCGCGACCAGCCAGCGCGCCAGCGCCTTCAACCGCTTCTTGATCAGGTCGTGATAGTCGTCGCCTTGCGCATACACCGAGATCGCGGCGCGAGAGCGCTGCTTCAGGATCTCCAGCGGATCCTGATCGGGGCCGTAATTGACACCGAGCATGATCACGGAGCGCACGTCGCTCCAGAGACCGCGCGGATCGACGCGACGCTCCGGCTGCGCCGCAAGCCACTCCATGTCGCCATGGGCACCGGACGCGATGAACTCGAGGAAGTGTTGGCCGGCACCTTCGATAGCACCGGGCGCGCTGACGCCGATGCAGTCGAAGCCCAGCGCTTGCGCTTCGCGCGCCAGCGCCGTCTTCAGGTCAGAGAGATCGGGTTCGGTCAGAAATCCAGGTCCACGTAGGTCCGCGACGCCGGCACGCCGGCCAGCCATTCGCTCAGCAGCGGGCGGAATGACGGGCGGGATTTGACCCGCGCGTACCACGCCTTTGCTGCGTCGTCCTCGCTCCATGGCACGTCGCCCAGATAGTCGATCGCCGAAAGATGTGCCGCGGCGGCGAGATCCGCATAGGTCGGCCGGTCGCCGGCGAGGAAGTTTCGCGTCTGCGCCAGCCAGCCGATATAGGCCAGATGATAGCGCACATTGGCCTTGGCGGCGCGCATCACGTCTGCCGAGGGCGGACCGCCGCCATTCTCCTCGCTCATGAAACGTTTGTAGATGCGTTCGGTGACGAGCGGATGCGAGACTTCCTCGAAGAATTTCTCGTTGAACCAGGCCATCAGCCGCCGAACCTCGATACGCTCGGCAATTGTTTCCGGCATCAGCCGCTTGAGGCCCATCGCGGCGCCATGGGCCTCGTCGATATATTCGGCGATGATCGCGGCGCCAGGAACGGATGGCTGTTCCTCGGTCGCCAGCACCGGGGTAGTGCCCGCCGGATTGAGCGTCAGAAAGGCCTCGCGCCGTTCCCAGACGCGCTCTTCCACCAGCTTCAGGTCGAGCCCGTACTCGCCGATGATCAGGCGAATGAAGCGCGAATGCGGACAGAACGGATGATGAAACAGAGTGAACATGCTTTTGATTATGTCGGGGGTGATTAAGAATCCATCAATGTTTGTTCGGCGCCACACTAGTCCTTCAAAACCGCGAGGCAACCCCGTGTAACTCGCATTTAGCGATTGCGGCAGAGGGACGAATAGGCGAGAAGAGCCCCGCTTTTCCAGCCGAAATGGACCGTAAATATGTCAGACGCAATACGGGCAGTGATCCTCGGCATCATCGAGGGTGTGACCGAGTTCCTCCCCGTTTCCTCGACCGGACACCTGCTGCTCGCCGAACGGTTCTTCGGTCTTGGTGAGGGCGCTTTCTGGGACTCCTTTACCGTTCTGATCCAGCTCGGCGCGATCCTTGCGATCGTCGGCCTCTACTTCAAGAAATTGTGGGATGTCGCGATCGGCATGTTCTCGGGCGATGCCTATGCGCGCCGCTTCGTGATCGGCGTGCTGGTCGCGTTCTTGCCGGCCGTCATCGTCGGCCTCGTTGCCGGCAAATACATCAAGAGCATGCTCTTCAATCCCTGGGTGGTATGCTTCACGCTGATCGTCGGCGGTGCCATCCTGCTCTGGGTCGATCAGCTCGATCTCAAGCCGCGCGAGCATGATGCGACGCGGTTTCCGCTTCTGACCTATCTGTTGATCGGCATCGCGCAATGCCTGGCGATGATTCCGGGCGTGTCGCGCTCGGGCGCCAGCATCGTCGCCGCGATGCTGCTCGGGGCGGACAAGCGCGCGGCGGCCGAATTCTCGTTCTTCCTCGCCATCCCCACCATGATCGGCGCGTTCGCCTATGACTTCTACAAGAACCGTTCCGAGATGACGATGGATCACATGGGCATCGTTGCGATCGGCTTCGTGGTGTCGTTCGTCACCGCGATCATCGTGGTGAAGACCTTCCTCGAATACGTCACGCGCCACGGCTTTACGCTGTTCGCCTGGTGGCGCGTCATCGTCGGCTCGCTCGGCCTGATCGCGCTGGCGCTGGGGCGGTAGGCTTATGACCCGTTGCCCGGATGGAGCAAAAGCGTAATCCGGGCCGGCATCGCTTGGGGCATGCTCCCGGACGACGCCGCGCTCCATCCGGACCACGCAGAGCGACCCGGCCGCGGCAATCTCGCTCACGCTTTCAACGCAAAATAAGCTTTTGATTGGTAGGCAGTTTCCAGAGCCGGGCGGCGCGCGCGGCACAGGAGCTGAACTATGACCCTCGTCAGCGGCTGGGGACGTTTCCCGGTCGTCGATACCGACCTCCTGACGCCGCGATCGTTCGGTGCGGTCGGCGATGCCATCGCCGCGACCTCCGGCGGCATCGCGCGGGGCAATGGCCGCGCCTATGGCGATGCCGGCATCGGCGCCAGCCAGACCATCGCCATGACCGCCTTCGACCGGGTCAGGTCGTTCGATCCGGCGAGCGGACGTGTCCGCCTCGAGGCCGGCGTGCTGCTGTCTGACATGATCGACACCTTTGGCCCGCGCGGCTTTCTGCCTTACGTCGTGCCGGGCACCCGCTTCGTGTCGGTCGGCGGCGCCATCGCTGCCGACGTGCACGGCAAGAACCATCATTGCGAGGGCGGCTTCGGCCGCTATGTCGACAGTATTCAGCTAGCGACCGGTGCGGGCGAGACCATCGAGGTGTCGCGCGAGAAAAATCCAGATGTCTTTCTCGCCACGATCGGCGGCATGGGCCTGACCGGTATGATTCTCGAGGCGACGCTGCGGCTCCGACCGGTCGAGACCAGCTGGATTCGCGAGCGGGTGATCTCGACATCCGATCTGCATGCAGCGATTCGCGCGCTCGATGCCGGCGACTCCGCGACCTATTCGGTGGCGTGGATCGATTGCGTTGCGACGGGCAGCAGCCTTGGCCGCTCGCTGATCTATCTCGGTGAGCATGCCGGCGCGAGCGAGGTTCCGCACGGTGCGGATGCATTCCCCCGCGGGCAGGATCCGCGGCTCAACGTGCCCATCGATCTTCCGTCGATGACACTGAACCGCTATTCGGTTCGCGCCTTCAACGAGCTCTATTACCGCATGGGTGCGCGGCGCGCCGGCGGCAGCCGCCTGGTCTCGATCTTTCCCTACTTCTTTCCGCTCGACAGCATCAGTGCCTGGAATCGCATCTACGGGCGTCGCGGCTTCCTCCAGCATCAATGCGTGATCCCGCGGGACGGTGCGCTTGCCGTGCTCGGCGACATCCTCGATCGCGTCTCGCGGCGCGGCGATGCCTCGTTCCTTGCCGTGCTCAAGAAGCTTGGGCCGGGCGACGGCCTGATGTCGTTTCCGATGCCTGGCTACACGCTGGCGCTGGATTTCGCCGCGACCGGAGACATCATGAATTTCCTCGACGAGATCGACTGTCTCGTCGTCGCCGCCGGCGGCCGCCTGTATCTCGCGAAGGACGCGCGCCAGTCGCGCGCAACGTTTGAGGCCGGCTATCCGGCCCTGCAACGCTTCAAGGAGATCCGGGCATCGCTCGATCCGACCGGAAAAATCCGCTCAAAGCTTTCGCAGCGTCTGTTCGATGAGGTGCGGCCGTGACTACTCGCAAGATCGTGCTGGTGTTAGGGGGCAGCTCCGATATCGGACGCGCCACCGCGCGCAGCTTCGCCAAGGCCGGCTGGGATGTTCAGCTCGCGGGCCGCGATGCCACGGCGCTGGAGCCGGATGCCGCCGACCTGCACGCGCGCCATGGCATCAGCGCCAGCACGCATCGCTTCGACGTGCTGGATACCGCATCGTTCGACGGCTTCGTGGCAGGTCTTGCCGCGATGCCCGATGTCGTCATCTCGATCGTCGGCCTGTTGGGCGCGCAGGAGACGGCACAGCGCGATCTCGATCACGCCACGACGATCATGCGCTCGAACTACGAAGGCCCCGCGCTGATCCTCGGCCTGTTCGCCGAAAAATTTCTGGCGCGCGGCAGTGGTTCCATCGTCGGCGTGTCCTCGGTCGCCGGCGACCGCGGCCGTGCCTCGAACTACGTCTACGGCTCCGCGAAGGCCGGGTTTTCCGCGTACCTGTCGGGCCTGCGCGCCCGCGCCAGCCGTGGCGGCGTTCACGTCGTCACCGTCAAGCCGGGCTTCGTCCGCACCAAGATGACCGAGGGCATGAAGCTGATCGGCCCGTTGACCGTGGAGGCACAAGTCGTCGGCGATGCCATCTTTGGCGCTGTCGAGCGCCGGACCGACGTCGTCTATGTCAGCGGCAAATGGCGCCTCGTGATGCTCATCATCAAGGCGCTGCCCGAAGCCGTGTTCAAGAAGCTGAAGTTTTGAACCTTCCACACCGTCATGGCCGGGCTTGTCCCGGCCATCCACGCCTTGCCCCGCGGCACAAAGAACGTGGATGCCCGGGACAAGCCCGGGCATGACGGTCGCTTGTGGTGCTCGCGACCACCCTGCCACCTACAGGACGCCGAGCCCCCTACCTCGCATGGGGTTGTTTTCGCAGTTTTTGGATGGCGGCTAAGCTACGCCGTTCTTGCGCTGGAACTGCCCGGCCGGGCGGAAGCGCCAGAGATATTGCGGGGCGATCCCTTCCAGCGAATCCGCCGTGATGCCGAGGCCTTCCAGCGTCAGCCCGGCCGCCTTCGCGGCATCCGAGACCACATTGTCCTTCTCGAGCAGCGTCACCTGGTCCGGCGTCAGCTTGAACGCACCCGGCGCGAATTGCAGGAAGGTCGCCTGGAGGCGGGCGAGGCCGAACGGCAGCGGCACCAGCATCCGCTTGCGATCGGTGATCGCCAGGATGGTCTCGATGATCTCGCGCATGGTCAGGACTTCGGGGCCGCCGAGCTCGTAGGTCGCGCCCGCCTTGGCCGTGCCATCGACGGCGTCCGCGATCGCGGTGGCGACGTCGCCGACATAGACCGGCTGCATCTTCGTCTCGCCGGCGATCAGCGGCAGCACCGGCGCCATCCGCGCCAGCGCCGCAAAGCGGTTCGTGAACTGGTCCTCGGGGCCGAACATCACCGAGGGACGGAAAATCGTGGCCGAAGGCACGGCTGCCAGCACGGCCTGCTCGCCGGCCGCCTTGGCGCGGGCATAGTGCGAGGCCGACTGCTCGTCGGCACCGATCGCGGAGACATGCACCAGCCTGGCGCCGGCAGCCGCCGCGGCCCTGGCGACGGTCTCGGCGCCCTTGGCCTGGACGGCATCGAAGGTCTGGCCGCCGCTCTCGGCGAGGATGCCGACAAGGTTGATCACGATGTGCGAATCACGCAGCGCGGCCTCGACCGAGGCCGGGTAGCGCAGATTGGCCTGCACGGTATGGACCTGCCCGACCTTGCCCGAGGGCTGGAGAAAGCCGGCGAGCTCCGGCCGCCGGACCGCGACCCGGACCCGGTAGTCGCGCTTGCAGAGCGCCCTGACGACGTTTCTGCCCAAAAACCCCGATCCGCCGAAAACCGTGACGAGGGTGTCGAGATTCGATGCCATGGGGGTCCGTTCCTGCCGAAGGCTGTGCCTGAGGCAGGCTTGTATCGGGCCGGTTTGCGATGCGCAATCGGCTGGTCACGTTCGATTTGACAAGCGCGTCATCGATCCGTAGTAACCGCCCCCGTGCCTAACCGGCATGCCCAGGTGGCGGAATTGGTAGACGCGCTGGCTTCAGGTGCCAGTGGCTTCACGGCCGTGAAGGTTCGAGTCCTTTCCTGGGCACCATTTTTCTCGGTAGCTCCCCGATGTGACGGCCGAATCGAGGCCTGGCGCTGCCATTGGTCCGAATGGGCTGCTCGGCACCGAATCGGTTCGGCCAGTTCCTGATCCCGCGGAATCCCACCCGGCGTCTCCAATCCGATTAAGCCGCCCTTAGCGTTTGGGAATTACGGTTTTTGTCGTCCATTTCCCTGCTCCCCGGCCGCTGGCCGGCCATGCCAGCTAGTTGAGAGCGCGTATTCGAATGGAGCAGCCCCAATGGCAGCACGATCTCCTTGAACTGGAGCCGCAACCGGTCCCGGCGGCCGCTCCGCGCGCGCTGGTCGTTGAGCTCGAAGGGACGCTGCTGCGCTCGGATCTGTTGCTGGAGGCGCTGCTTTGCGAGCCCGGGCACATGCTCGGCCGCCTGCGCGCCGCCGGGAGCTGGCGCAGGGACAGGCTCCTGCACCTCGCCCGCGACGCCAGGCTCGACTATGCCAGCCTTCCCTACGAGCAGGACGTCCTGAACCCGGCGCTCGCAGCGCGCGCGCAGGGCCGCAAGGTTTTTGTCGCCACCTCCCGCCTGCGCCACCATGCCGAGGCCATCGCGGCGCATCTCGGCTTCGACGGGGTGATCGCGACCGCCGATCTCGACGCCTTCGACTATGTCGGCAATCGCGCTGCCCCGGATGCCGATCGCAAGGTCGGCCTGAAGGTTTGGGCGAACGCGCTCCGCGTCTATCAATACGCCAAGAATACGCTGGTCTTCGTGCCCCTGGTCACGGCGCATCACATGAGCCTGTCGTCGCTGGGCGCGGCGCTGCTGGCGTTCCTGGCGTTCTCGGCCTGCGCGTCGGGCGCCTATCTGATGAACGATCTCCTGGATCTTGCGGCCGACCGTCAGCATCCGACCAAGCGGCACCGGGCGCTTGCGGCCGGCGATCTGCCGATCGCCTCCGCGCTTCTCGCGATTCCCTTGCTGTGGCTCGGCGCCTTCGCCGCAAGCCTCTGCATCTCCGGCGTCTTCACCGCCGTGCTGGCCGCGTATCTTGCGACCACGATCGCCTACTCGCTGCTGCTCAAGCGGAAGATGCTGCTCGACGTCGTCACGCTCGCCGGCCTCTATACGCTGCGCATCGTCGCCGGCGCCGTCGGTGTCGGCGTGGTGCTGTCCGAATGGCTGCTGATGTTCTCGCTGTTCGTGTTCACTTCGCTTGCTCTCATCAAGCGTTTCAGCGAGCTGACGCTGCGGCAGGGCGCCGGCCTTTCCGATCCCGCCAACCGCGACTACAGGATCGGCGACATCCAGGTCATCGCCGCGATGGCGGCAGCGAGCGGCATGAACGCGGTGATCGTGTTCTCGCTCTACGTCTCGTCCTCGGCGGTGACACAGCTCTACAGCCGCCCCTGGATGCTGTGGCTGCTCAACCCGCTGCTGCTCTACTGGTTCGGCCGCGCCCTGATGATGGCTCATCGCCGCGAGATGCCTGATGACCCGATCCTCTACACCTTCAGGGACAACGCCAGCCGCATCACCGTGATGGCGATGATCTGCATCATGCTGGCTGCGATCTGATGACGATGGCCGGTGAAACTCCCCTATCCTTCCGTGCTGCGAGGATACGCGTGACGAAGTGGTGCGGCCGAATTCAATGGCAATGTCGGGCACGAAAGGTCAGCTGGCCGTGACGTCTATCGGGGACACCGTTGGCCGGTTGCCGAACACAAGATCGACAGGCTTTGCCGTGCTCATGGCAATGCTGGTGCTTGCGAGCTTTGTCGTCGACAGCCATACGAGCATAAGATTCGGGTGGGACGTTCGTGTGAACTGCGCGGCCGTCGATGCCTATGTCGAGGGGCTTGATCCATACTTCGTCAAGAATTTGAAAGACACCAAATTTTCCTACCCCTATCTGCCGGTGACGTTGGATGTTTTCCGGCCGCTGTGCTCGGCAGGCCTTCGTGACTACTACAGGGTCGTCTATCTCATCCTCGCCGTCTTGGGCGGACTTCTGCTGCCCGGACTTCGCGCGACTCGTCCGGACGCGCGCGATGCGCTTCTCAGGGTTCTCTGTGCCTTTGGAGCGTTCGTCGGCTTTGAATGGGTGTGGGCTTCCGGCAACTTTGCGCTGTTCGCCGGCTTCTTGACGGCCGTCGCGCTGGCGCTGCTGCTCGATCACAGCCGCCTCGAAGAGGACGACGTAAAAAGCTTCGCGCTGCGCCTCGCCGGTGCGGCCGTGCTCGGGCTGCTGACATCGTTCAAGCTGGTCTTTTTTCCCGTCCTGGCCGCGCTCTACTTCCTGCCACTGACCCGGGCGCGCAAGCTCACCCTGATCGCCGTCGCGTTCGGCATGTTCATCCTGCCGATCGTCATTTCGAGGGTGTTCTACGCTGACCTTTTCCCGAGCTGGCTGAACGCAATCACCGGTCAGATTCCCGGACAACATTCCGTCGCGCTGCTGAAGGAGACGAATCCTTCGTTGTTGATCTTCGGCCTCGGTCTCGCAGAACATTTTGGCTTGGCCGACAACAAGCCGATTGTTTTCGCCATCTACGGACTCGTGGCGGCCGCGGCTGTCCTGGCGCCATTCGCCTGGTCTGTATTGCCCATCATTCGGGATCAGACGTCGCCTGATATCGGCGGGCTACCGAAGAGGCTGGATCAATGGCTCATCGATCATCCTCGCGTGGCGGCGCGTATCACCGTCCTCGCAATGTATGCGCTCTATCTCTGCTCGCCCCGGCTCAAGGAATATGCCTTCTACGAATTGGCGGTCTATGCCGCCGTTCTCATCGTCGATCTTTCGCCCATGGCCATGATGGCCTTCCTGACCGCCGCAATCCTCATTCCGACCTCAACGACGATCTCGGGCGGCGTGATCGAGGGCACCTTCGTTCAACTCGTCTCGGCGCTCGTGTGCTTCTGGGTTCTACTGGTCGATTTTCGCACCCTTCGCCGCCATTGAGATCCGCTTGCGTGGAAACCCGCCGGCGGATACATCGCGAGTGGGATCGAGGGAGCAGCCGCCGGCCTGGACTTTCCTTGCCCGGCCGACCCTCGCCAGTTCCCGTTCCCGGCATTAGCCTGCAAGCGTTGCATCGATTCGACTGAGGTTTGAAACGCCATGACCGTACGCCTGCATCGCGGCGATCTGCCGGACCTGTCCCGCTACACCTCCTCGGTCGCGATCGACACCGAGACCATGGGCCTGAACCCGCATCGCGACCGGCTCTGCGTCGTGCAACTCTCGCCGGGCGACGGCAGCGCCGACGTGGTTCAGATCCCCAAGGGGCACACCGATGCGCCGAACCTGAAGGCGCTGCTCGCCAATCCCTCCGTGACGAAGATCTTCCATTTCGCCCGGTTCGACATTGCCGTGCTGTACGAGGCCTTCGGCGTGATGACGACGCCGCTCTACTGCACCAAGATCGCCTCGCGGCTGACCCGCACCTACACCGACCGCCACGGCCTCAAGGACCTCGTCCGCGAGGTGCTCAACGTCGATCTGTCCAAGCAGCAGCAATCGAGCGACTGGGGTGCGGATAGCCTCAGCGAGCCGCAGCTCGCCTATGCCGCCTCCGACGTCCTGCACCTGCACAGCTTGCGCGAACGGCTGGACGCCATGCTGGTGCGGGAGGGCCGCACGGCGCTGGCCCAGGCCTGTTTCGACTTCCTGCCGACGCGGGCGAAGCTCGATTTGCAGGGCTGGGAGGCCGAGGACATTTTTGCGCACTCTTAGGGTGGTCCTGTCGTCCGGAAGGGTGTCTCGGGCCGCCCCGGCCGCCCCGTTTCGGACACAGTCGTAACGGCCTGTCGCGGGCTGCATATTCCGGCGGCGCCGGATACAATCGGGCGTCGATCGGCGCCTCGGAGCAGCAGTGAATTCGGTCCAGACCCCAGCCTATGATGGAGCCTATGACGGCCTGGAGGCGCGCTTCGCGGCCGCGGCGCGCCACAGCCGGCTGGTCCACATTCTGCGCATCGCCGTGCCGGTGACGGTGGTCGTGGCGATGGCCATGATCATCTTCGTCTCGGCCTTCAACAAGTTCCGGACCACGAAGGAAGTGGCTTTCGATCCCGGAAATCTGGTCGTCTCCGGAACCAAGATCACCATGGAAACGCCCCACCTGTCGGGCTACACGCCCGACCAGCGGCCCTATGAGCTCTGGGCCAACACGGCCATCCAGGACATCAGGGACCCCGATCATGTCGATTTGCACAAGCTCAGGGCCAAGCTCCTGATGCAGGATCAATCGACCGTGTTCCTCGATGCCCTCAACGGCACCTTCGACAACAAGCAGCAGCAGCTCGATCTGCGCAAGGATATCTTCGTGCGGACGTCGACGGGCTATGAGGCCCGCCTCAGCCAGGCCTTCGTCGACATGGCCAACAACACGGTCACCTCGGATGAACATGTCGACGTCAAGCTGACCAACGGCACCGTGTCCTCGGACCGCCTGAAGATCATGGAGGGCGGCGACGTCATCCGCTTCGAAGGCCACGTGGTGATGAACCTGGACAAGCTGAGCAATGACGAGCCGGCCGCCGCGCCGCCAGCGCCCGCCGAGCCTGCGCCGCCACCGCCACCGAAAACGCGCGCGCCCCAAAACAAGCCTGCGACTTCGAGATGATCTCCATGACGAAGCACCTTTTGCGCAACGGTTTTTCGAAAGGCGTTGCGTTCAGCGCCGGCGCGATCGCGCTTGGCGTGATGCTGATCGCCGTGGCGCATGCGCAAGGCGCCATGCAGGGCGTGCCCAACGCCATGCAGGGGTTTTCGCAGAACCGCGATGAGCCGATCCAGATCGAGGCCGCCTCGCTCGAAATGCGCGACAAGAAGAAGGAGGCGACCTTCGCCGGCAACGTGAAGGTCATTCAGGGCGACACCACCATGACGTCGAAGACGCTCGTCGTGTTCTACGAATCGAGCGGCGGTTCCGGTTCGGGACAGCCGGCCCCCCAACCGGCGAAAAATGCAAAAGCGGCGGCACCGATGCAATCGGCGACGCCAGGGCCGAACGGCAGCTCCTCGATCAAGCGGCTGGAAGCGCACGGCAATGTCGTGGTCACCCAGAAGGACCAGGTGGTTACAGGCGAGACTGCCATCTTCGACACCAAGACCAACCTCATCACCATGCTCGGCGGCTCGGGCCAGGTCGTCCTGACCCAGTGCAAGAATGTGATGCGCGGCGACCGGCTGAAGGTCGACATGACGACGGGCGTGTCTCGGGTGGAGTCGGACAGCGGCAAGGTTCAGGTCCTGCTGCCGCAGGGTGCCGGCAATGATTGCGGCCAGGGCAAGCCCGGCACGGCCTCACCCCTGCAATTGCCAAGTGCAACTAAACAGAAGTAACTTCAATAGCTTGAGCTTGAAGTCGGCGATCTCCGGTTGAAGCCTGCCCGACAAGATTGTATCTACCCCAGCGGGCTCGGCGGCGGGATTCCTCTGATAAGGGATCGAGGGTGTTTCTCTGGGCAAGACATACCCTTTCACTCATGCTGTGCCGGCGAATCGCGCCGGGGCGGCAGATCGCGGAATCACCGTGAAAGGCTTGAGACAGCGGGGATGGTCGATTTATTCAGCATGTTCCGTCGGCGCCCCGCCAAACGCGGCCGGCCAGGATTTGCGCGCCAGGACATCACCGCGCTCGGCGACAGCATGGGCGGTCTCGTGACCAGCCCGGTGCGGGACGCGCCGCCGATCGCGCGCGAGCAGCCGATGCACGCGCCCGACCAGTTCCAAGGGGATTACCAAACGGACTACCAGGCCGACTATCAAGCTGAGTCGCCGCGGACCCAGCCGGTTCATCCGGTGCGGGCCGCCAGCCGGCCCAACGGCTCCGGTGGGCCGCAGCTTCTCAGGCGCCCGGGCTTCCTTGCTGTGCATAGCGTGGAAAAGAGCTTTGGCAGCCGCCAGGTGGTGCGCGGCGTCAGCATCTATGTGCGGCGCGGCGAGGCCGTCGGCCTGCTCGGTCCGAACGGCGCCGGCAAGACCACCGTGTTCTACATGATCACCGGGCTGATCAAGGCCGACCGCGGCGCGATCGAGCTCGACGGCCATGACGTGACGAAGCTGCCGATGTATCAGCGCGCGCGGCTCGGCATCGGCTATCTGCCGCAGGAAGCTTCGATCTTCCGCGGCCTCACCGTCGAGCAGAACATCCGCGCCGTGCTCGAAGTGGTGGAACCCTCGCGCAAGAAACGCGAGCTGCAGCTCGACTCGCTGCTCGACGAATTCAACATCACGCGCCTGAGAAAATCGCCATCGATCGCGCTGTCCGGTGGCGAGCGCCGCCGCGTCGAGATCGCGCGTGCGCTGGCGACGCGTCCGAACTACATGCTGCTCGACGAGCCCTTCGCGGGCATCGATCCGATCGCGGTCGGCGACATTCAGGACCTCGTCCGCCACCTCACCAATCGCGGCATCGGCGTGCTGATCACCGACCACAATGTGAGAGAGACGCTCGGCCTCACCGACCGCGCCTATATCGTCTATGCCGGTGAAATCTTGACCGAGGGGAGTCCGGATGAGATCGTCAACGACCCGGACGTCCGCCGCCTTTACCTTGGCGAGGAGTTCCGCCTCTAGCCCGTTTTTCGTATTCGTCAAGACGTGTACATCGGGCTCGGACTAGGATAAGCAAAAATCGGACCAAATTTTGGGAACGGTTCTTGCTTCATGGCGCTTACGCAGAGATTAGAGTTCAGGCAGTCGCAGTCGCTGGTGATGACGCCGCAGTTGATGCAGGCGATCAAGCTGCTGCAACTGTCCAATCTCGATCTCACGACCTTCGTGGAGGAGGAACTCGAGCGCAATCCACTGCTCGAGCGGGCCAATGATGAGCAGGGCGCGGGAGATGCCCCGGCTGAGGCCGGCCAATTCAGTGATGGCGACGATTCCGGCGGCGGCCACGGCGACGAGCCGGGTGGCGGTTCAGGCGAAGCCTTCGAGCCCGGCCAGGAAGAGTGGATGAGCAAGGATCTCGGTACCCGCGCCGAGATCGAGCAGACCCTGGATACTGGCCTCGACAACGTCTTTTCGGAAGAGCCGGCGGAGGCCGCGGCGCGCAATGCGCAGGATGCGGCGCCGAGCGTCTACACCGAATGGGGCGGCGGCGCCTCCGGTGACGAGGACTACAATCTCGAAGCCTTCGTCGCGGCGGAAACCACGCTGGCCGATCATCTCGCCGAGCAGCTCTCGGTCGCTTTCACCGCGCCGGCGCAGCGCATGATCGGACAATATCTCATCGACCTCGTCGATGAAGCCGGCTATCTGCCGCCCGATCTCGGCCAGGCCGCCGAGCGGCTTGGTGCATCGCAGCAGGCTGTCGCGGACGTACTTGCGGTGCTGCAAAAATTCGATCCGCCCGGCATCTGCGCCCGTTCGTTGAGCGAATGCCTGGCGATCCAGCTTCGGGAACTCGATCGCTACGACCCGGCGATGCAGGCGCTGGTCGAAAATCTCGATCTCCTGGCCAAGCGCGACATCGCTTCCTTGCGCAAGCTCTGCGGCGTCGATGACGAGGACATCGCCGACATGATCGGCGAGATCCGCCGCCTCGATCCCAAGCCCGGCATGAAGTTCGGCTCTTCGCGCCTTCAGACCATGGTGCCGGACGTCTATGTCCGCCCGGGGCCCGATGGCGGCTGGCATGTCGAGCTCAACAGCGACACTCTGCCGCGCGTCCTCGTGAACCAGACCTACTACACCGAGCTGTCGAAGAAGATCGGCAAGGACGGCGACAAGTCCTACTTCACCGATGCCCTGCAGAACGCGACCTGGCTCGTGCGCGCGCTCGATCAGCGCGCCCGCACCATCCTGAAGGTCGCAACCGAGATCGTGCGCCAGCAGGACGGCTTCTTCACCCATGGTGTGGCGCACCTGCGGCCGCTCAACCTGAAAGCCGTCGCCGACGCCATCCAGATGCATGAATCCACGGTGTCGCGCGTCACCGCCAACAAATACATGGCGACGAATCGCGGCACCTTTGAATTGAAGTATTTCTTCACCGCGTCGATCGCCTCGGCCGATGGCGGCGAGGCGCATTCCGCCGAAGCCGTTCGCCACCACATCAAGCAGCTGATCGATTCGGAGGAGCCGTCCGCGATCCTCTCCGACGACACGATCGTGGAACGGTTGCGTGCATCCGGCATTGATATTGCCCGACGCACGGTTGCGAAGTACCGCGAAGCCATGCGCATTCCCTCTTCGGTACAACGCCGTCGCGACAAGCAGAGCGCTCTTGGCAACGTCCTCTCCACCGCCCTGTCCGATCGCTCCCGCAACACCGAGCCGGCCTGATTGCGCGCGCCTCAAATCGCGCTACTCTCAATCTCCCCTCGGGCTTGATCCAAGCTAGCCACCAACCAGGCGAGGCATCACATGACTCTCCGGATTTCGGGCAAAAGCATCAGCGTCGGCGAAGCCCTCCGCGGCCGCGTCGCCGAGCGCACGGACGAGGTGTTGCGCAAATATTTTGACGGCAATTATTCCGGCCACATTACGCTCAGCAAGGACGGGTTCGGCTTCCGCACCGATTGCGCGCTGCACCTCGATTCCGGGATCACGCTGGAGGCCGATTCGAACGCGCCGGACGCCTATGCCAGCGCCGACCAGGCGCTGCTGATGATCGAGAAGCGACTGCGCCGTTACAAGAGCCGGTTGAAGGACCGGTCCGCCCGCAAGGCCGCCGCCGCCTCCGCAGCGCTCGCCTCGATGGATGCCACTGCCTACGTCCTGGAGGCCCCCGGCGAGGGCGAGGACGAGGTCACCGGCTACAGCCCCGTGATCATCGCAGAATCGACCACCTCCTTGAGGCAGCTTTCGGTCAGCGAAGCGGTCATGGAACTCGACCTCAGCGGCGCCCATTGCCTGGTATTTCAGCATGGCTCGAGCGGGCGGGTGAACATCATTTACCGCCGGGCGGATGGCAATGTCGGCTGGATCGACCCTCCTGCGGCCAAAGCCGGGAGTTAGCCCACCCCCATCGAGGGTTTCGGGATCCTCCCCGTAGGACTCCTGTCTTTAGGGAAGAGCGCGGTAAAAGGCGTTCGCGGGAGTTGGCACCGGGATTGCGTTGGAGTAGAAGCGCCCCACATCAGGACTGGGGCTAAGTCCGCCTCCTGCTTCACCTTATTGACGCCGGCCAAATCTGGTCTTCCAAGTTGGCCAATTCGGAACCTGACGGCTTAATTCACCTCGGAAAGCTCCATGCCGATTACCGATCTGGTCGCACCCGAGGCGATTCTCCCGGCATTGAAAGTCAACAGCAAGAAGCAGGCCTTGCAGGAACTCGCTGCCAAGGCGGCCGAGCTGACCGGACAGAACGAGCGTTCGGTGTTCGAGGTGCTGTTGCAGCGGGAGAAGCTCGGCACCACCGCGGTCGGCTATGGTGTCGCAATTCCTCACGGCAAGCTGCCCAAGCTCGAAAAGATCTTTGGCCTGTTCGCGCGGCTCGAGCGCCCGATCGATTTCGAGGCTATGGACGGCCAGCCGGTCGATCTCGTCTTCCTGCTGCTCGCACCTGAAGGTGCGGGTGCCGATCATCTGAAGGCGCTGGCGCGCATCGCGCGCCTCCTGCGCGACCAGGACATCGCCAAGAAGCTGCGTGCCTCGCGCGACGCGCAGGCGATCTATTCGGTGCTCGCGCTGCCGCCGGCGACCGCGGCGTAGGCTCACCGCAGCTTGAATCTCGCACGCTTGCGACCGAGCAAGGCAGAGCTACGTGGGATGTCGCATTGCGGAGATCCAGCCACGATCAGGCGTTGTCGATAGCAGTGTGGTTCTGCGTCCGGCATGAAGCCGACGAGGCCAGAGCGTGATCCGGAAAAGCGTGAAGCAGTTTTCCCGCGCGACAAACGCGGAACGCGTTCGCGCGGAGATCATGCTCAGACAACAACCCAAAGCGCGATGAGGATTCTTCCTAATCTCATCGCTCTAGATGTCGAGAGGCATGTCCGGTTCGCGAAGAGCGTATCCGTATTCTGCAAGCGGCGGTTTCCCGGCAATGTTTGATTTATTTTCCTCGGGCTCTAGTCGGTCGCGATAAGCCCCGCATCTTGCATCTGTGCAGAAGGAAAGCTCATGGGAACAGTCGTCTGGCTCGAAGGCCAATCGCGCGAAGCTTCGAGACACTCGCCTCACCCATTGCGGCCTGATCTTCAAGCGGACCTCGCGCGCCATGCGGAAAAGATCGAAGCTGCGACAAACACCTGTACGATTCTCATGACGTGCATCGTAGGGCTCCAGAAAAGCCTCGAGCTTCTAAAGCGGGATGGGGTTAGGTTGAATCGATTTGGGATTCCCAAATCAGCTTGCTTCTGATTCACCATGCTGGCTGG